>JASFUJ010000274.1:0-5478 GCA_050050355.1 Acidobacteriota bacterium | reverse complement strand
CTGGAGGACGGGCCCCTCGAGCTCCTCGTCCAGGTCACCGCGGTGCGGGAGCTGTCCCGGCTCGAGATCGACTCCGACGCCGAGTCCGGGGCCGATTCCGCGGTCGACTCCGGGGCCGCCGCGCCCGCCGCCACCGAACCGGCGGCCGAGATCACCGTCACCTTCGGCGACCTGGACGCCTCTCGGCGGGCACGCCTGGACACACTGATCCGGGACGAGCTGGGGCTGGTCTAGCCGGCAAGGGGCCTGTGGGCAGGCCCCGGGCAAATTCAAAGTTCGACTTTGAATCTGCCCACCTGCTGCGATCCTCGCCATGATCGAACGGTTCCTCCAGCCACGGCTTCTCGACCTGGCCGGCCGGTATCCGATCCTCACCCTGACCGGGCCGCAGCAGTCGGGAAAGACCACCCTCAGCCGGATGGCGTTCCCCGACCTGCCCTACGTGTCCATTTTGGGCACGGAATGTACCTTGAGAGCGCTGAATTGTACGAATAGAGCATGAGTCGGCAGGCCCTTCGGCCCGGCCGGCCGGCTCCCGGCGGGTTCCTACTCGAGCACGCTCCTCCGGCGCACCCGGTAGCGATCGGGGGGTTGCAAGGCGGGTGGCACCTGCTCCAGGCCGGCTCAGGACGGAAGGTCTTCGGGGTCAGGCTGCTCCCACAGAGCGACCAGGTTCCGGGCGCCGTGGACCACGGTGACGATGTAGATCTCGTCGTCCTCGATCCGGTAGATGATGCGGTAGGGATCGAAGGCGAGCTCGCGCTGCCGGCCGTCCCCTTCGGGCACGACGCGGCCCATCCGTGGAAAGTCAGCGAGTGGCTCGGGGGCGGCGATGAGTTGCTGGACGAAGCGGTCCGCGCGGCCGGGAGCGTCGCGGCTGATGTAGTCGTGGATCGCCTGGAGACTGGTGACGGCGGGTCGGGACCAGGTGATTCTCATTCGCGGGAGAAGAGCTTCTCGACCTCGTCGTGCGGCACGGTGCGGCCCTCGGCGATCGCACGCTCCCCTGCCTCGATCTGCTCCCGGACATGGAGCTCATACCTCACCTGCTCCCACGTGGCGTCCTCCGGCAGCTTCTCGGCGATCTCTCGGACGTGCTCTTTGACGGTGCTCATCGAGTTCCTCCGCGACGATCGTATCGTAGCTCCTGGCACCAGGTCGGCGCCATGAACATCGGGTGAGCCGGCAAGCCCCTCGACCCGGCCGGCCGGCTCCCGGCGGGTTCCTACTCGATCCGCTCCAGGTCCACCCGGTGGTCCCCGAGACGGCCTCGCACCCGGAGCCGCTCCCCGGGCGCGAGGCGTTCGACCTCGCCGCCCAGGGCCTGGTCCAGCATCTCGGCCAGGATCGGCCCCACCGGCTCCCAGTCCGCACCCTCGGCCTCCGGCCGGACGAGGAGCTCGCCCTCCCGGGTGCGGCGCACGGTGAACGTCTCGGAGCGCTCGACCACGGCGATGATCTGCTCGATCGCCCGGGTCTCGGCCATCTTGCGACGGACCCGAGCACGCTCCTCCGGCGCCACCCGGTAGCGCTCGGGGGTCGCGGCGAGGAGGACCGTCCTGGTGATCGGCTCGTCGTCCCGGAGCAGACGGACGGACACCTCGGATCCCGCTTCGAAGGAGGACAGCGCTTCGTGGATCTCCATCTCAGTCAGCCCCTCGAGCCGCCGCTCCTCCACCGCCAGGACCACGTCCCCCACCCGGAAGCCGGCCCGTTCGGTCCCGCCCTCCGGCAGGACCTCGGTCACCCGCGCTCCCCTCTCGGTCGCTTCGTAGGTGAAGCCGAAGAAGCCCTGCTCCTCCGGCTCCGTCTCCGCGTGCCCGGCCGTGGGCCCGATCGACAGGAGATGGACGGCGCAGAGGGCCGCCATGACCAGTTTGTGCGTGGGAGTCCGTCCGCTCCACTCGCTCCACTTCATCGGTTCTCTCCGTTCCAGCTCGAACGACTCAGCTCGATCATCCCGCCCACTGGTACCGGAGCCTGTACACAGCGTTCCCTCGTCCACAGACAGACGCTGTAGGCACCGGGCTGCAGATTCGAGAACCTCAGGCGTCCATCCCCGGCACTCACGTGGGACGGCGCGAAGTTTCTCAGCAGGTGAAACGGGATCTCACCCTCTCCGGAAACCAGCCACCCCGTGGCCGGGATCGCCTCGAACCCTTCGACGACGATCGATCCGGGCGGGGCGGAGGCGTGCAGGTCGATCGGCGCCTCCTCGCCTCGGGCCGCCGAGTACGAGGAGAGCACCACGCCGGACGCCAGCGACTGCGCCAGGAGAAGCCCGTGCGAGCCTACTGGCACGCGCAGAGTCGCTCGGCCATCCAGCCCGCTCGTCGCCCGCGACGACAGCCCGCCCTCGGGAAAGGCGTGGACCCGGACTCCCGCCACGGGGCCGCTGGCCGACAGAACCCGAACCACCAGGTCGGCCTTCTTTACAATCACCAGCTCGACCTCCGGCGACTCTTCCCCCTCGCGGACGTCGAGCGCCAGCCAATCCGACGCGCCCTCGCCGGACGGTGAGAGGGCGCCGAGCCGGATGGACCCCGGCTCGAGTCCCCGGAGGGAGAACTCCCCGTCTTCGTTCGTCCAGACCTGCGCCTTGCGACCACGACGTTCCGGCGAGCCGTCCGTCCGGACGACCAGGATCTGGGCATCGGACACGGGGGCCAGCGGCGGCGCGCCTCCTCCCGAAGACTCGACCACGCGACCGTGGACCTCGGTGTCCGGCACAGCGATCTCGACGAACGCCTTGCCGCTCGGGCCCACGTCGACGTCCAATGGAGGGATCGCGACGACTCCGACCTGCCCGCCGCAGCGGTCGCATCCCGTGGTGGAGTCGCCCAGCTCCACGTCCCAACGCCCCTCGCGGGGGAGGAAGCCGCCGAAGGCACCGTCCTCGTCCGATTCGAAGCGGATCCTGTTCGTCCCTTGGGTCGTGCCGAAGATCAGCGTCGCCCGGATCGGCTCGTCGCCGGCGTGGATCGATCCCTCGACCTCCACCGAGGGGATCTCCAGGAGGAGGGTCGAGTACGGCTCCAGCCGGCGCGTCGAGACATCCCACTGGGAGCCTCCCGAATCTCGGATCAGCACGTGGTGGGCACCGGCCCGGATCTCCTCGATCTCCCCCCAGCCGTACCGGTCGAGGGTCACCTTTCGGGGCCGGCGGCTGCGGTCCGCCGTCTCCAGTGGCGCAACCGTCACCTCCCACGGCCGGCCGGCCGAGTCGAGCGGAGGTTCGAGCTGGATCGGCACCGGACCGAGCCGTACCAGGGAGAGATCCCCCACGCGCAGGCGATCCGATCCCGCCTCCACCCGGAGTGACGTCCGAGCCACCGCGTAGCCCGGGCTTTCGACGATCAGGTCGTAGGCGCCCGGCCGCACGTCGTCGAACCGCAGATGGCCATCGGAGGAGTAGTTCTCGAACCGGGAAACGAACTCGATCCGGTCCTCAGACAGACCCTGCCACGCGCCCGCCGGCCGAAGGCTCCCCACGCCCGGAGGGCCGTCGATCCACGCGTGGACCTCCGCCCCACGGACCAGCGCGACCTCGGCACGAGCGGTCGCGGCGGCGGAAATCTCTCGATGCCACAGGGTCACGGGCGCGAGGCCGGGCAGGTCGATCCGGAGGTCCACGGCCCCGACCGGCACGACGCACGTCCAGGGCTCGGACCGGTGATCCTGATCGCGACGGCAGACGGTGGCGGCTTCCCGGCCGCTCCCACGCGCGCCCTCCCGCCACAGGCGCACCCCGACGAGCCCAGGGAGCACGTGCCCGGAGGAATCCTGACCGTCCTCCACCGCGAGCGACAGCATCAAGGTCCCCGCCGGCTTCGCCTCGAGCACGATGGGTGAACCGCCCTCCCGCACCGGGCCGCTCTCCGCCCAGAGCCCGCATCCGCTCGCAATGAAGCGGCCGGTCGCCTCCGTCGGCAGCGGGCCGTCGTAGGTCGCCGTTCGCCGGTCCTCCGCCATCCGAAGACGCCCGACCTCCGACGGGGTCTCCGCGGTCCCGCCCTGCGGCATGGCGAACAGGGTGATCCCGCTGCAATCGGACGCGACGGCGTCCTCCATCTCCAGCAGAACGGAGGCGCCGGCGGACGGACGAAGCGCCAGCAGCGCGAACGCCACGAACGCCACGAGCCCCGGTCGGTGCGACCTGAGGAGATCGCGCCCGCTCGAGGCGCGGTGATCCACCGCCGGAGCTCCCCGCCGGAACGGACGTCCAATCGCCGCGATGCTCCGGAGAGTCAGGCGATGCAGGGTATCCCGTCCTCGCAACAGTCGGACCACTGGATGCCCCCGATTCCTCCCTCCGACCAGCACTTGAACATGCGACAACTGGTCTGGCTCTGGTCGGCGTAGCACGCGAGGATTCCGTAGACGGAGCCGCACGCACCACACACGGCGTCGGCTGGAGAGGGAGCGATCGCGGCGAGGAGCACGATGCACGCCACGAGGACGAGTGACCGGAAGCGGAGGCGCATGTGGTTCTCTCCTTTTCGAGTCCTTTTCGATTGAATTTCGATCTATCTTGTATTCTGGAATGAACGTATCAACTCCCGTCCGAGTCCATCAAGCCCTCTCCCGGAGGTCGCCCGCCCACGGGCTGCTAGACTGCCTGTCGTCCTGGGCGCGCTAGGCCAATAGGTAGAGCCGCGGCACTTAAAATGCCGAGGTTCCCGGTTCGAGTCCGGGGCGCGCTACCACGCATGCGCCCGGCTCCGGCGCGTGCGCCCCCTCCGCCCGGCCTCCCCCTCCGTTCCCCCCGGGCCCGACGGTCGGTCGAAACCCCAGCCAGCCCCGACGGGCGCTCCCGGACGAGCGACGGCTCCGTTGCTCGATTCTTGCTCACTTAAATACACGAGTATGCTAATCTATGGGCCTGCTGTACTGCGCCCAACCCCCGCGGAAGCGACCGAGGTTCCCGGGGCTTCATCAACCCTTCTCTTCAAGAAGGAGGAGTGTCATGCGACGTGCCATCGTGCTCACCGTCTTCGTCCTCGCCCCGATCGCCCTCATCGCCTTGCCGGCTCTGGCCGCCGACGACGGCATCCCGGACGAGGCCTGCGTCAACATGACGCCGGCGACCGCGCAGACGGTCGATACCCTCCCCGAGACCACGCAGGATCCGCTGTTCACCTCCGAGATCGGCGACCCCGGCGAGCTGGCCGGCTGCTCCGCCTGGGCCCGCTGCGCGGACGGCTCCACGGTGTCGTGCAGCACCAACGACAACGGCGCGAGCTGTTGGGGGCTGGACAACTGTTACGCCGTGTGCGACGGCGTGTTCCACTGGTGCAGCTACCGGCCGTATCCCTGCCCGGTCTGATCCTCCTGCGATCGGACGGCGGACGGGCCGCGGGGTGTGCTCCGCGGCCCTCCGCCCCCTCACCCCGGCCCTCTCCCCGAGGGGAGAGGGAGGCGACGAGGGGGATGGCCCTCTGCCACCAGGGGGAGAGGGAGGCGACGAGGGGGATGGCC
>JASFUJ010000273.1:0-5485 GCA_050050355.1 Acidobacteriota bacterium | reverse complement strand
GGATCTGCTGCACCGTGGCGTCGTCGATCCGCGTGCCGTCGCCGTAGCGCACGTCCCGCGGGAGCTCGTCCTCTCCCAGGAGGGACTCCAGCGAGGAGCGCGTCTCGGGGTCGAGGCAGGACGGGTGGTGCAGGGGGATCTGGTTGAAGAAGACCCGCTCTCCGGTTCCGGGGTGCACGGCCACCGCCGGCGCCCGCCGGCGGGTGCGCAGCCCGCCGTCCTCGCGCCACTCGAGCTCGATGCCCACGCGGCGGCAGTGGGCTTCGACCTCCGCCGGGTCGTCCGTGCGGAAGAAGTCCTGCCAGCTCACGTCCAGGGCCGGGACAAAGTTGCGGATGTAGAGCAGACCGTCGCGGGCGAACCGTTCCACCAGGTCCTCGGGCAGGCTCCGGTAGAGCTCCCGGCAGTCCACCAGCGGGGTCTCACCGCCTTCGGCGGACGGGATGGAGCAGTAGAAGAACTGACGCATGGGCCAGCTCTGCAGGTGGGAGCTCTCGTTGTGGAACAGGATCGTCTTGTCGTGGGGATAGGGGGTCGAGGTGTAGATCTTCTCGCCCGCCTTCTCCTGGGGCAGATCGCCGTATTCGTCGTACAGGTCGGGGCAGATGCCCTCCGCCACGCGTTCGAACTCCTGGACGCCGTCCACGTCGAAGCCGCGGAAGAGGATCCCCCCGTGCTCGGCGAGCCATCCCTCGATGCGCTCGCGGTGGTCCGAAGCCCATTCGGCGAGGTCGACGTCTTCCTGGGAAGGCTCGACCAAAAGGGGCAGCTTGCGCTCCTCGTTCAGGGGCCTGCTGCGCACCACTTCGGACGTCACCGTGACCGGAGTCGCCTTCGGCTTGCGGAACTTCTTGAAGTCCTTCAAGCTGGTGGCTTCCCTTGGCTTGGTCTCCATCGCGTGTCTCCTCTTCTGATTGGGGTGGACGATGTCGAGGGCGCTCAGGCGCGTCTCCGGGGCGTCCGCGATCCTCGTCAGCAGCTCCTTCAGGGCATCCGCGAACTCGGCCACCGTTCCGGGATCGAAGCGGTCCGACCGGAAGTCCCACCGGAGATCCAGAGCGCCGTCCCGGCGGGCGACGAACAGGGCGAGATCGAACCGCGCGATACCGGTGTCGATGCTCTCCGCCTCGACCCGGAGGCCGGGGAGCTCGAGGGTGGCCTCCGGCACGTTCTGCATGATGAAGAGAACCTGGAACAGGGGCGTCGCGTCCGCTCTGCGCTGGGGGCGGAGGACCTCGACCAGCTTTTCGAGTGGCAGCTCCCGGTGCGCGTAGGCGCCCAGGGTTCCCCGTCGGACCCGCTCCAGGATCTGCCGGAAGGTGGGGTCGCCTCCGAGGTCCGTGCGCAGCACCAGGATGTTGACGAAGAACCCGATCAGGGACTCGGTCTCGAGGCGGTCCCGGTTGGCGTGGTCCGCGCCCACGGCGACGTCGGTGGAGCCACAGACCTTCGCCAGCAGGGCCTTCAGGCCCGCCATCAGGGTCATGAACAGGGTCGCGCCTTCGCGCCGGCTCGCGGCTTCGAGCTTCCGCGTGAGCTCCGGTCCGATCGACCACGAGTGGACGCCGGCCGGCGGCGAGCCGTCGGTGCGCCCCGGGCGATCCGCCGGGAGCTCCAGGGGCTCGGGCAGGGGGCTCAGGCGCTGGCGCCAGTAGGCGAGGAGCCGATCGAGCTCCGGGCCCTCGAGCCTCCGGCGCTGCCAGACCGCGTAGTCGGGATACTGGATCGGCAGCCGCGGCAGAGCGGCCTGCGCGCCGGTCCGGAACGCCCGGTAGAGGGTCCCCGCCTCGCGCACGAACAGGCTGACCGACCAGCCGTCGAACACGATGTGATGGACGAAGAGGCCCAGCAGGTGATCCCGGGCGTCCAGCCGGACGAGGACGGTGCGCAGGAGGGGGCCCCGGGCCAGGTCGAACGGTCGCCGCGCCGCGCGCTCCACGAGCCACCGGGCTTCGGCTCCGCGCCGTTCCCGGGGGATGCCGCCGAGGTCGACCGTGGGCATCCGGACGGGCAGGCGCTCGAGGACGACCTGCGCCGGCACCCCGTCGACGTCCTCGAAGACCGTGCGCAGCGCCTCGTGCCGTTCCACGACCCCCCCGAGCGCCCGGCGCAGGGCTTCGGGGTCGAGCATGCCCTCGAACCGGAGCGCGAACGGCATCGAGTAGATCGGGCTCCCGGGATTCATCTGCTCCGCGAGCCAAAGGCGCTGCTGGGCGAACGACGCGGGGAGGACGCCCTGCCGCTCGGCCGGGTGGATCGGCGCCGGGGGGCTTCCGGCGTCTTCCTGGAGCAGCCGGCCGGCCTCGCCGGCCAGCTCGGCGACCGTGGGCCGCTCGAAGAGCAGGGTCAGAGGAAGCTCCATGCCGAGCGCCCGGGAGAGGCGCGCCACCAGCCTGGTGGCGAGCAGTGAATGGCCGCCCAGCTCGAAGAAGCTCCCGGAGGGCGAGGGAGGCTCGAGCCCCAGGACCTCGGAGAACAGACCGGCGACCAGCTCTTCCATCTCGTCGCGGCTCCCGGGCACGCCCGCTCGATCCTCTTCCGGCCGGGGCTCGGGCGCCGGCAGGGCGCTGCGATCGAGCTTGCCGTTGGGCTTGCGGGGCAGCTCCGGGAGGAGCACGAACCGCTGGGGCACCATGTAGGCCGGGAGGCGGTCGGACAGGTGGCGTCGCAGGGCGTCCGGGTCCAGGTGCTCGCCGGCCGCCGGGCAGGCGTACGCCACGAGGCGCGGATCTGCGCTTCGCGGCTGGTGGACGATGGCGACCGCCTCGGCCACCTCCGGCGCCCGCCGGAGGTGGTGCTCGATCTCCCCCAGCTCGATCCGGAAGCCCCGCAGCTTGACCTGGTGGTCGATCCTGCCGAGGAAGTCCAGCTCGCCGTTCGGCAGGCGCCGGACCAGGTCGCCGGTGCGGTAGAGCCGGTTGCCCGGAAGGCCGGAGTGGGCGTCCGGAACGAACCGCTCCGCCGTGAGGGCGGGGCGGCCCAGGTAGCCGCGTGCCAGCCCCGGCCCCGTCAGGTGGAGGTCGCCGGCGACGCCGATCGGCAGGGGCCGTTGCCCGGGGCCGAGGACGTGGGCGCTCGTTCCGTCCACCGGCCGTCCGATGGTCGGGGGGCGGTGACCGTCGAGGTCGACGCTGGCCCAGGTGGAGTAGGTGGTGTCCTCCGAGGGCCCGTACAGATTGAACAGTCTCGACACCCCGGTGTCCTCGCGAAGGCGCGCGACCAGATCGGCCCACAGGGGCTCGCCGGCGAGGTTCACGGTCGTGACGCCGGAAGGCATCCTGCCCGCGTCGAGCAGGCTGCCGAGCACGGAGGGCACGGTGTTGACGAGCCGCACCCGCTCCGCGGCCGGAGAGCGCGCCGGATCCAGGCTCAGGGCGTCGTCGACGAGGACCACGGTGCCGCCGGCCGCCAGGGGGACGAAGAGCTCGAAGATCGACAGGTCGAAGCAGACGGACGTCGCCGCCGCGACCGAGGACAGCTCCCGCTCCGAGAAGGCTCGCAGGGCCCACTCGATCAGGGCGACGCTGCTGCGGTGCTCGATGGCGACCCCCTTGGGGCGTCCGGTCGACCCCGAGGTGTAGATGACGTAGGCCAGGTTGCTCCCGGCCGCCGCGGGTCGGGGCCACTCCGGGTCCTCGCCCGTCGGGCCGGGTCTTGCCGCCGCGGGCGGCACGATCCGGGTCCCCGCGGGGACCCGGTCCTTCCATAGCTCGTCGGCGAGCAGGACCGGAGCGTGCGCGTCGTCGAGCATCAACGCCAGCCGGGCTTCCGGGTACTCGGGGTCCAGCGGGAGGTACGCCGCGCCGGCTCCGAGGACGCCCAGCAGGGCCGCCACGAGCTCGGGGCTCCGGGGCAGCAGCACTCCCACGACGGTCTCCGGGCCGATACCCAGGCTTCGAAGGTGTGCGGCGATCCGGGCCGACCGCCTGCGGAGCTCACCGTACGACCAGTGGACGTCATCGCGGATCAGGGCGATGCGCTCCTCGACCGCGTCGTTGGCCAGCAGCCGCTCGGCCAGGGTCCGGGCCCGGGGGTCGCCGGCCGGCGTCCCGTGCCACTCCCGGAGGATCTGATGCCGCTCGGCCGGATCGAGGAGAGGGAGCTCCCCGAGGCGGATCTCCGGATGCGCGGACGCCGCGTCGAGCAACACGGCCAGGTGCCGCAGGAGCCGTCCGGCGGTGGCCTCGTCGAACAGGTCCCGGTCCAGCTCGAGGGTGGCCTGCACCCGGTCGCCGGTGCCGCGCAGCACCAGCGTGAGATCGAAGAGCGTGGAGGTGCGATCGAGCGGGAACCGGCCCAGCCGGGCCCCCGGGAGCTCCGGGTACGACTCCGAGTCGTCGTCGAGCAGGAGCATCACCTGGAACACGGGGCTCCGGCTCAGGTCCCGCCGGGGCTCGATCTCCTCCACCAGCCGTTCGAAGGGGAGGTGCTGGTGTTCGGAGGCTCCGAAGACGACCTCGCGGGCGCGTGCCACCAGCTCGGAGAAGCTCGGATCACCGGAGCAATCGACGCGCAGGGCCACGGTGTTGGCGAAGAGGCCGATCAGCGGCTCGAGGTCGACGTGGGTCCTGCCGGCCACCGGCGATCCGATCACCAGGTCGGTCTGTCCGCAGATCCTGGAGAGCAGAGCGCCGAAGGCGGCCAGAGCCACGCCGAAGGGGGTGGTTCGCGTCTCCTGCTGGATTCTGTGGAGCGACGCGCCGAGCCCCCGCGCCGCCGGCAGGACGACCTCGCCGCCCCGGTGCCGCCGCCGCGCCGGCCGGGGCCGGTCGGTGGGCAGCTCGAGGGCGGCGGGCGCGCCGGCGAGCGTCTCGCGCCAGTACGCGAGGTCGCGCTCGAGGACCTCGCCGCGCAGCCACCGGCGCTGCCACACGGCGAAATCGGCGTACTGGATCGGCAGCTCGGGAAGGCCGGGCGGGCGGGCGGAGCCCCGGTCGGTCCGCGCGGCGTAGTGCGTGCAGAGCTCCCGGATCACGATCGGCACCGACCAGCCGTCGCCGGCGATGTGGTGGAGCTGGACGACCAGGACCGCCGATTCCGGCGTCAGGCGGAGCAGCCGGCCCCGGAGCGGCGCGTCCGTCGCCAGGTCGATGGGTTCATCGGCGGCCGCGGACGCCGCCCGGTGCGCCTCCGCCTCGCGCTCGCGCGCCGGCAGCGCCGACAGATCCACCACCGGCAGATCGTGGGTGGCGGCCGGGTGGACGATCTGGACCGGCTCCCCGTCCTCTTCCCGGTAGGTGGTCCGCAGGATCTCGTGGCGGCTCGCCACGTCGGCCATGCTGCGCCGCAGGGCCTCCGGGTCGAGCGCTCCCGAGACCTCCAGGGTTTCGGCCATGATGTAGGCGGTGAGCCCGGGCTGCAGCCGGTCGAGGAACCAGAGTCGCTCCTGGGCGAAGGACAGGGGCGGATGGCGGTGCCTCTCGGCGGGATGGAGCGGGGGGCGTTCGGGGGCCTGCCCGGCGTCCGGGTCGTGGGGTTTTCCGGA
>JASFUJ010000272.1:0-5496 GCA_050050355.1 Acidobacteriota bacterium | reverse complement strand
CCTCGACGACGAGCGGGTGCGGGCGCGGGTGCTGCTCCCCAGGGATCGCACCGAGTCGGTCTCGGACCGGCTCAGCGAGCGGTTCTCGGGGGCGGAGGCCTTCCGGCTCATGCTCTTCGAGGTGGAGGCCACGGTGCCCCGCATCGAAGAGCCCGAGGAGCCGGAGCCGGCGGAGGAGCCGGGCGAGCCGGGCGACGCGGCCGGGGCCGCGCGAGACGGGGCCGCCGGCCCGGACGGCGAGGAGGAGCCGCGCAAGGAGCCGGCCCGGGTCAGCCGGGAGGAGCTCTACGCCGACCTCCACGAGGGCTCGGAGCTCTCCCGGGTCTACCTGGTGACCGTCGCCCTGTCGACCCTGGTGGCCGCCATCGGCCTGGTGCGCGGGGACACGGCGGTGGTCATCGGCGCCATGGTGATCGCCCCGCTCCTCGGCCCGAACGTGGCCCTCGCCCTGGCCGCCACCCTGGGGGACGCCGCCCTCGCCGGACGCGCCCTCAAGACCATCGCCGCGGGCGTCACCACCGCCGCGCTGGTCTCGGTCATCATGGGCCTGGTGCTGCCGGTGGACCCGACCGTCGACGAGATCGCCCAGCGCACCGAGGCGGGCTTCTCCGACCTGGCGCTGGCCCTGGCGGCCGGGAGCGCCGGCTCGCTGGCGTTCACCACCGGCATCTCGGCGGCCCTGATCGGGGTCATGGTGGCGGTGGCCCTGCTGCCGCCGCTGGCCACCGCCGGCCTGCTGATCGGCTCCGGCCACGCCGCCCAGGCCTTGGGGGCGTTGCTGCTGGTGCTCACCAACGTGGCCTGCATCAACCTGGCCGGCATCGCCACCTTCCTCGCCCAGCGCGTGCGGCCGCGCACCTGGTGGGAGGAGGAGAAGGCGCGGCGGGCCTCCCGGGCGGCCCTCGGGGTCTGGCTGGCGATCGTGACGCTGGTGGCGGCGGTGCTGTGGTTGATCTGGGAAGGGTAGACCCCTCTGCTACGATCCCGGCGTGCTCGGACGGCGCGAAACGACCCGGCTGGAGCGGGCTCTCGGCTACCGCTTCCGCGACGCCAGGCTGCTGGAGCTGGCGCTCACCCACCGCTCGTACGCCAACGAGCAGGAGCTGGAGGGCCACAACGAGCGGCTCGAGTTCCTCGGCGACGCCATCCTCGGCACCGTGGCCGCGGAGTGGCTCTACCGGGAGCACCCGGAGCTGCCCGAAGGGGACCTCTCGAAGCTCAAGGCCTACCTGGTGAGCGCCCCGGCGCTGGCCGGGTTCTCCATCGACCTCGGCGTGGGCCGGCAGCTCCGGTTGGGGGTGGGGGAGGAGCGCTCGGGCGGGCGCTCCAAGCCGTCGTTGCTGGCCGACACCCTGGAGGCGGTGTTCGGGGCGATCTACCTGGACGGGGGCGTGGCGTCCGTCCGGAAGGTGGTGACGCCGCTCCTGGAGCAGGTCCTCGAGGAGCGCCCCACGGTCCACGAGGGGGACTCCAAGACCCGGCTCCAGGAGATGGTCCAGGCGCGGGGCTGGGAGCTGCCGGAGTACCGGGTGGTGGAGGAGGCGGGACCGGACCACGCCAAACACTTCACCATCGAGTGCCTCCTGCGCGGCCGCCCGGCGGGACGGGGCGAGGGGCGGAGCAAAAAGGTCGCCGAGCAGAAGGCCGCGGCCCAGGCGCTGGACGGCCTGCTGGCGGAGGAGCGGCTGGAGGCCGGCGAGCCCCGGTCCGGCTCCGATCCGGCCCGGTCCCCGGTTTGACCCGGTGGGGCCGATGGTCTAGGCTTTCCCGTCCGTGGCCCGGGCGCGGGGTCCGTCCGTTCCCCGCCCGGCCCCGACCCCCCCGCAACCCCCGAGCGAGACCCGAGCGATCCCGATGACCGACACCACCGACACCGCCGAGACCGCCGGCGCACGCCCCGCCGTCGCCATCCGCCACCTCTCCGACCACGTGGACGAAGAGGTCGAGCTCCGCGGCTGGCTGGAGAACCAGCGCTCCAGCGGCAAGATCGCCTTCCTGATGATCCGGGACGGCTCCGGCTCGGTGCAGGCGGTGGTGAGCAGGAAGCAGGTCTCCGAGGCGGCGTGGGAGGACGCCCAGCGGGTGACCCAGGAGTCGACCGTCCTGGTGGCCGGCAAGGTCAACGCCGACGACCGGGCGCCGGGGGGCACCGAGCTCCACGTGACCGACTTCCGGGTGCTCCACCTGACCGAGGACTACCCGATCACCCCCAAGGAGCACGGCACCGCCTTCCTGATGGAGCACCGGCACCTGTGGCTGCGCTCGTCGAAGCAGCGGGCGGTGCTCCGGGTGCGGAACGAGGTGGAGCAGGCGATCCGGGACTTCTTCTACGAGCGGGAGTTCGTGCTGATCGACTCGCCGATCCTCACCCCCGCCGCCTGCGAGGGCACCTCGACCCTGTTCGAGACCGACTACTTCGGCGACCCGGCCTACCTCTCCCAGTCCGGCCAGCTCTACCTGGAGCCGGCGGCGGCGGCCCTGGGCAAGGTCTACTGCTTCGGCCCCACCTTCCGGGCGGAGAAGTCGAAGACCCGGCGCCACCTGATGGAGTTCTGGATGGTGGAGCCGGAGGTGGCGTTCCTCGAGTTCGACGGCCTGTGCACGCTCTCCGAGGAGTTCCTCTCCGCCGTGGTCGGCCGGGTGCTGGAGCGCTCCGAGGAGGAGCTGAAGGTGCTCGAGCGGGACACCTCGAGCCTGGAGGCGGTGGTGCCGCCGTTCCCGCGGATCACCTACGACGAGGCGGTGGCGACGCTCCGGGAGCGGGACTACGAGATCGAGTGGGGGGACGACTTCGGCGGCGACGAGGAGACGGTCCTCGCCAACCTCCACGACCGGCCGCTCATGATCACCCACTACCCGGCGAAGACCAAGGCGTTCTACATGCAGCCGGACCCCGAGAACCCGGACCTGGCGCTGGCCCTGGACGTGATCGCTCCCGAGGGGTACGGCGAGATCATCGGCGGCAGCCAGCGGATCCACGACCACGACCTGCTGCTGCAGCGGATCGACGAGCACGACCTGCCGCGGGAGGCCTTCCAGTGGTACCTGGACGTCCGCAAGTACGGCAGCTTCCCCCACAGCGGGTTCGGCATGGGGATCGAGCGCTTCGTCGCCTGGATGTGCGGCGTGCCCCACCTGCGCGAGACGATCCCGTACCCGCGGATGCTGTACAAGATATACCCCTGAGGATAATTAGGAATTGGGAATTAGGAATTAGGAATTGGGCCTGGGCAACGGGCTGGACGTCGGGGACGGCAACAGACTCTTTCGCACCGTTTCCTTCGCCGGGTACCGCTTGCTACGCGCAGAGTACCCGCAGCGGAGTCCTCCTGTTCCGCGTGCACGACTGACCCGAGACAGCTCACTCGCGGGAAGCTCGTTGCCCGAGGCCAATTCCCAATTCCCAATTCCTAATTATCCGTTGGTTTCCATGTTCACCGAGCGGTTCAAGATCGTCTTCGCCCTCACCACCATGACCCTCGTCTGGGGGTCCACCTGGGCGGCGATCCGCATCGGGCTCCAGGGGATTCCCCCGTTCGCCGGCGTCGCCCTGCGCTTCGCCGTGGCCGCGGTGCTGCTGTTCGCGCTGGCCCGGGTGTTCGGGATCGGCATGGGCAAGAGCCGGCGCGAGGTGGCCCTGTGGTGGATCAACGGGGTGCTCACCTTCGTGGTGACCTACGGGCTGGTCTACTGGGCCGAGCAGCGGATCTCCTCGGGGCTGGCGGCGGTGCTGTTCGCCACCTTCCCGTTGTGGGTGGCGCTGCTGGCCCAGCCGGTTCTGCCGGCGGAGCGGTTCACTCTCCGTTCGGCCACCGGCATCCTGATCGGCTTCGCCGGGGTGGCGGTGATCTTCTCCGAGGATTTGTCGTCGATCGGCGAGCCGGGCGCCGGCTTCGCCGCGGCGGTGATGATGCTCGGCCCGTTCGCGGCGGCGGTGGCCAACGTGGCGGTCAAGCGCTGGGGTCAGGGGATCCACCCGATCTCGCTGACCGCGATGCCGATGGCCATCTCGGCGGTGGTGATGGCGGGCGTCTCCCTGGTGGTCGAGCGGGGCGAGCCGATGACCTTCGACGCGGTGTCGATCGGCTCGGTGCTCTACCTGGCGGTGTTCGGGTCCGCGTTCACCTTCTACTGCTACTTCTGGCTGCTGGAGCGCCTGCCGGCCACCAGCGTGGCGCTCACCAACTACGTCTCCCCGGTGGTGGCCGTCCTGCTGGGCGCCGCGCTGCTGGACGAGGCGTTGACCGTCCGGGTCGGCGTGGGCGCCCTCCTGGTCGTGGCCGGGGTGGCGATCACCGTCTCCCGCCGCCCGCGGACCCCCTGACGCTCGCCCACCGGCCCACCCCCGCCATCGCCTTCCTCTTCCCTCGGGGGGGCCCACCCCCGCCATCGCCTCCCTCTCCCCTCCGGGAGAGGGCCGGGGTGAGGGGATACCATGGGTCGTGGCCGCCCCGAACGCCATCCACCCGTACTCGATGATATGGTTTCCCATATGAAGACGACCGTCGAGATCTCCGACCCCGTCCTCGCCGAGGCGAAGGAGATCGCGCGCCGCGAGGGGAGCACTCTGCGAGCGCTGATGGAGGAAGGGCTGCGCCTCGCCCTCGATCGGCGCGACACGAAGAGGGGATTTCGTCTCCGGGACGCCAGCGCCGGCGGGCGGGGGCTCCGCCCGGAGCTTCGAGGAGCCTCCTGGGACGAGATCCGCGATCTCGCCTACCGGGGACGCGGCGGGTGATCGCCGTCGACACCAACCTCCTGGTCTACGCCCACCGCCGGGACTCCGAGTGGCACGAGCCGGCGTCCAGGGTGGTGAAGACCCTCGCCGAGAGCCCGGCGCCCTGGGCCATCCCCTGGCCCTGCGTCTACGAGTTCTACGCCATCGCCACCCATCCGAAGATCTACGACCCGCCCTCCACCCCGGACGAGGCCCGAGACCAGCTCGACGCCTGGATCGAGTCGCCGAGTCTGGTGCTCCTCTCCGAGCCCCGGGGGTTCTGGAGGACGAGCCTGACCGGCCTCCTCGGCACCGCGCGCATCGTCGGACCCAAGGTCCACGACGCCCGCATCGCCGCCCTCTGCCAGGACGCGGGCGTCCGGGAGCTCTTGAGCGCCGACCGGGACTTCTCCCGCTTCCCGGAGCTCACGACCCGCAACCCGCTGGTGGAGTGAGGAGGCGGAGCCGACCGACCGAAAGGGCGTCTCGGGTGTGGGTCCGGGGCTCCGCCCGAAGCACCGCAGTTGTAGGTCCGGGGCTCGCCCCCGGACGCCCATGCCCAGCAGTTGTAGGTCCGGGGCTCGTCCCCGGACGCCCATGCCCCGCAGTTGTGGGTCCGGGGCTCGTCCCCGGACGCATCTCCGGTCGCGTCGACGAACGATCGGAGCACCGGCGCTTCGTGGGTCTCAGCTCCGGGCCGGGGCGATCGCCCATGTCTTCGTCAGATCGCGCATGGCGTCGGCGTGGTCGGGCCAGTCGTGGAGGAGAGCCGGGTCGAA
>JASFUJ010000271.1:0-5496 GCA_050050355.1 Acidobacteriota bacterium | reverse complement strand
TCAACGTGGGCGACGCCAACCCGGCCGCGCCGAACGCGGTGCACGGCATCCTGCTGACCAACGCCGGCGCCGGAGCCTTCACCGCCACCGGCGGCGCGATCCAGAACGTCACCAACCGAGGACTGGCCGTGTCCGGGGGCACCGGCGACGTGACCGTGGGCACCTCGATCAGCACCACGGCCACCGGCCGCTCGCTGGAGGTCACCGGTCACGGCGGCGGCACCGTCGCCATGAGCGGCGCGATCGACGACAACGGCCTCGGCGTGAACCTGGACTCCAACACCGGCGGCACCATCAACATCACCGGGAGCATGGACATCGACACCGTCGGACTCAACTTCGGCTTCAACGCCACCGGCGGCGGGACCGTCAACGTGATGACCGGCACCAACGACGTGGACACGTCGGCCGGCACCGGCATCGCCGTCAACATCGCCAACACGACCATCGGCGGTAGCGGCGTCACCTTCCGCAGCGTCTCGGCCGACGGGGCCCCGAACGGCATCGTGCTCAACGCCACCGGAACCGACGGGGTGTTCGAGGTCACCGGAGACGGAGCCACCAGCCCGGCCGACACGACCCGGGGCCGGACCACCGCCGGCGGCACGATCACCCTCGGTTCGGGCGGCACGATCACCAACACCACGAGTGACGGCGTGCACCTGACCGCGGCGCAGGACGTCCGGCTGCGCAACCTGGTCCTCGGTGATCCGGCGGCCACGCCGGCCCAGGTCGCGGACGCCACGACGCACATCGGCGACAGCGGGATCGACCTGTCCGGGGTCACCAACCTGGTGCTGGACAACGTACTGATTTCCCGGACCGAGACCGACGGGATCGAAGGCGCCCGCGCGGACAACACGGGCAACGTGGGCTTCCAGTTCCTGCACAGCGAGCTGCTCAACGCCGGCGACGGCCAGGACGAGGTGGGGATGGACTTCGGTCTGCTGACCACCGCCGGGGCGAGCCTCACCGGAACCGCCCTGATCGAGAACAGCGTCATCGACGGCATGGCCAAGCACGGGGCGGTCTTCCGGAACTTCACCGGCTCGCTGGCCATCACCGTGGACAACACCCTGTTCTCCGACAACGACGACACGCTGTTCTGCTCCGGGGCGACCTGCGAGGGGCACGGCCTGTTCGTCAACCCGGTGGGGAGCGGCGGCGGTTCGCCGAGCTTCACGACCGTGGTCGAGGACAGCGAGTTCACCGGGATCGACCTGGAGGGTGTGCTGATCTCCGGCAGCGGCGCCACGGCCGGCACCGAGACGACGATCCGCAGGACCACCTTCCACGACAGCCCGGTGGGCGAGTCCGCGATCGTCATCTTCTCCGACGCCGGCACCAATCATTTCCTCATCGAGGACGTGGACATCGAGGAGCAGGACAGCTTCCTGGTGCAGCTCAAGGCGGGCCGCCATCTGAACGGGACGATCACCGCCACGGGGGCGAACCGCAACACCTGGGACGGCGACAACGGAGGCCTGAGCAACATCGGCCGCGGCATCAACCTGACCGCCGACGGTGTCGTCAACTCCCTCGACCCCCAGGTCACCGTGCTGATCGAAAAGACCGATATCTTCGACGTCGGCAGCGACGCCATCCAGGTCCAGTGCCGCGACAACGCCACCGTGGCCGCCACCTGCAACGTGACCGTCCGCAATTGCGGCCTCGGCCAGATGGGGAACCCGGTGCCCGGCGAGGGGGTCTTCGTCCAGGCCAGGGACTCGACCTTCCGGGTCAACTTCCTGGCCGAGAACAACACGGTCTTCTCGCAGACGGAGAGCATCGAGCTGGACGTGGAGGACGCGACGGTGGTCCACAGCACGATCCGGAACAACACGCTCCTGTCCACGGGCGCCGAGGAGATCGACGCGGACTCCGAGAAGGACGGGGACTCCGCACCGGGGCCGTCGACCCTCTGTGCGGACGTCCAGGGGAACTTCCTCGACGACGCCGACGGGGCGGGGGCGGGCCTCGGCGCCGGCACGATCCGAGTGGACGAGGACACCGGCACGACGACGGCGATCCTCGATGTCGTCCAGACCAGCGCGGCGAACCTGGCCGCGGCCAATACGATTCCCGCCGGCAACGTCACCGAGGCCGGGGCTCCCAACTACGGAGCCGCGGCGAGCTGTACGCTGCCGGCGCTGCCTTCACCTTTCTGATGACGTCTGAGAAGCGAACGAGAGTGGTCGTGTCAGACCAGTAACGAACGGAGAGAGGAGGACCCCATGTCGGAGCCGTTTCTGGCCGAGGTCAGGATGGTCGGCTTCAACTTCGCGCCGCGGGGCTGGGCGTTCTGCGATGGTCAGATCCTGCCCATCAACCAGAACCAGTCCCTCTACTCACTGCTGGGCACCACCTACGGGGGGGACGGGCGGACCAGCTTCGCGCTTCCCGACCTGCGCGGCAGGACGCCGATCCACGTCGGCCGGAGCAACGGCGGCGAGCACCACACCCTGGGGCAGAAGAGCGGCGAGGAGACGCACACGCTGAGCGCCAACGAGATGCCGCAGCACGAGCACGTCCTGCGCGGCACGAACGTCGGCAACGGGAGCATCAACCCCAGCTCGAGCCATGTCTACGCAAACTCCGGCAGCCTGACCTACAACACTCCGGACGCCCTGGTGAACATGCGGGCGGGGAGCGTCACCAACGTCGGAGGGAGCCAGGCGCACGAGAACATGCAGCCGTACCTGGCCGTCAACTACTGCATCGCCCTCCAGGGCCTGTTCCCGTCGCGGAACTAGGAAGAAAGGGGAACAGGAATGTCCGAACCGTTCGTCGGTGAAATCCGCATGTTCGCTGGCAACTTCGCGCCCCGTGGTTGGGCCTTCTGCGACGGCCAGCTCCTGGCGGTGTCCCAGAACGATGCCCTCTTCTCCCTCCTCGGCACGATCTACGGTGGCGACGGTCGCACCACCTTCGGCCTGCCGGACCTGCGGGGCAGGATCCCGATCCACGCGGGCCACGGCCCGGGCCTCAGCGAACGGAGACTGGGCGCGAAGGGCGGGGCCGAGAAGGTCACGCTGACCGTCAACCAGCTCCCGAGTCACACCCACGGTCCCATCCGGGCCTCGGGCAATCCGGCCACGGAGGCGCAGCCGGAGAACCGCGTGCTCGCGCGGTCGGTGGTGGACATCTACATCGACGGCGAGCCGGGGGACACCCCCCTGTCCTCGAGCTCCATCACCAACGTGGGCGGGAGCCGGAGCCACACCAACCTCATGCCGTTTCTCTGTATTCACTTCATCATCGCACTGGTCGGGATCTACCCGTCGCGGCACTAGGGAGAGTCGAAATGTCAGAACCTTTCGTCGCAGAGATCCGGATCTTCGCCGGCAACTTCGCACCCCGCGGCTGGGCGTTCTGCAACGGCCAGCTCCTGCCCATCGCGCAGAACACCGCCCTCTTCTCGCTGATCGGGACCACCTACGGCGGCGACGGCCGTACGACGACGGCCCTTCCCAACCTGGAGGGCCGGGCGCCCATGCAACCCGGCCGGGGGCCGGGTCTGACCGATCGCCGCCTGGGACAGAGGGGCGGGGTGGAGACCGTCACCCTGTCCGAGGCGCAGATGCCCAATCACAGCCACATCGTGATGGCCTCGGGCGAGGACGCCGACGACGACGATCCGAACGATCACGTCACCGCCACGACGGTGGGGGTGCGGCTCTACAACCAGTCCAGCAACCCCCTGGTGAGCTTCGCGTCCCAGGCACTGGTCGGCGCCGGCGGCTCCCAGGCCCACAACAACATGCAGCCGTACCTGACCATGAACTACATCATCGCCCTGGTGGGCCTCTACCCGAGCCGGAGCTAGGTATCTCCAAAGGCCGAGCTCGTGACGAGTGGGTCGAGTTGTCCCGATCCATCCGAAACGCCGCTCCGATCGACTTTGATGATCCTCTGGATCACCCCTACAACCCCCCGTCCCCCTTCTCTCCCTCGAGGGGAGAAGGGGGCGCAGTCGTCTGGATCACCCCTACAACCCCCCGTCCCCCTTCTCTCCCTCGAGGGGAGAAGGGGGCGCCACCGCCGGGAGCTCGCGTCGGCTCGGAGCCGATGCCCTCGGCGGCTCGAGGCGAAGCTTGACCAGGAGAAACAACCTGCCATGAGCGACCAAGACACCCCCGAAGCGGGCGAACGCTGCAAGGTGAAGACCGGCAAGGGCGAGGAGATCGCCATCTGGACCGGCCACATGTGGGCCACCGAGGACGGCAGCCGGATCATCGAGGGCTCGGAGATCGAGTCCTGGGAAGAGGCCCCCTCCGAGACGGAGCTGAAGATCATCCGTCAGGACGAGGGTGACGACGGCTGAGCGCCTTCGCGCCGGCGCTCTCGAAGCCGGGCGCCGAACCCCTGAAACTCCCTGACCCCTGACACGCAAGGAGAGCAGACCGATGGCCGACGAGTTCCGTTCCGCGGTCGACGCGGAAGACATCGAGTTCAAGGCGTACGCGCGACATTTCGAGCACCGGGAAGAGAACGAGGGCGAGCAGCGGCGGGCCGTCCTCTACGCCGTCGCCACCATGTCCTACCCGGACAGCGGCTGGCAGGTGAACCTGGTGCAGGTGGAGGGTCATCCCGACGAGTGGATCCTGCTCGAAGACCCGCCCGGTTTCGGCGACAAGCAGCGGAGCTACCTGATCGCCTCCGGCTCCAGCCTGCACGAGGTGGCGGAGGTCCCGGAGACGATCGTCGTACGCTACGGGGTCGACGGCCAGGAGACCACCCGCGTCTCCGTGGCCCCCTGGGACTGAGCCCCGGAACCGCGTCGAATGCCTGGACGCTCCGAGACCGCCGCGGCGGCGTGGCGGCCGGGAGGCCCCGCCACCGCCGCGCCACCGCCGGGCTTGCGGTACCGGCCGATCGAGGACCGGGACCTCCCCTTCCTGGCCGAGCTCTACGCCTCCACCCGCCGGGAGGAGGTGGCCCGGACCCCGTGGAGCGAGGAGGAGCGGGAGCGGTTCCTGGCCTGGCAGTTCGAGGCCCAGCACACGCACTACCAGGAGCACTACCCGGACTGCGAGTTCCTGGTGATCGAAGAGGAGGCGATCGGCAGGAGGATCCCCGTGGGCCGGCTGTATCTCGACCGCTGGGAGGAGGAGATCCGGCTGGTGGACATCGCCCTCCTGCCCGAGCACCGGGGCAAGGGCCACGGCACGGCCATCCTCGAACGGATCCTGGCCGAGGGGGCGGAGCGGGACCTGGCGGTCTCGATCCACGTGGAGAGCGAGAACCCGGCGCTCCGCCTGTACGAACGGCTCGGGTTCCGGCACGTGGACACCAACGGCGTCTACCACCTGATGCGCTGGTCGCCCCGTGGACGGCGAGACGAGACCCAGGAGTGAAGCTTCGCCTCCAACCGAAGCGAGCTCCGGGCGGCGGCGCCCCCAGCCTCCCCGCGAGGGGAGGAAGGGGGACGGGGGGTTTGGAGGGGAGATCCAGAGGACCGTGGACGGGGGACCGGGGGTTTGGAGGGGAGATCCA
>JASFUJ010000270.1:0-5497 GCA_050050355.1 Acidobacteriota bacterium | reverse complement strand
GCATGTCGCCCTCCGGGGACATCGAGCGCTCCGCCCCCGACCTGGACCAGCTCATGTTCCGGCTGGTCAACGACACGCTACTGGCCCAGGAGGCCCGGGCCACCGGCATGGACGAAGAGCCGCCGATTCCCGGCAAGCTCGAGACGCAGCGACGCAAGATGGCCATCGCCCGGCTGGAGCGCGAAGAGGTCTGGAACCCCGCCACCGCCACCGACGGCGAGGTGCGCCGGGCCTACGAGGAGGAGTACCGGCGGGTCACCCTGCGGGTGATCACCACCCACGAGCGCGACGAGGCCGAGGCGGTGCTGGCCGAGCTCGAGGAGGGCGCCGACTTCGTGGAGCTGGCGAAGGAGCGCTCGGTCGACCCCTACCAGCTCAAGGGGGGCCTGGTGGAGGACCTGCCGAAGCTCGACCTCCAGGCCGACATCGCGGAGGTCGCCTTCGACCTGGAGCCGGAGCAGGTCTTCGGGCCGGTGCGCACCGACATCGGCTGGTCGGTGATCAAGGTGGAGAGCTTCCAGCCGGCCGACCCGCAGAAATTCGACGCCCGCCTGCGGAGCGTCCGCGAGATGGTCCGGGTCCGCAAGGCCCGGGAGCTCCGCGCGGAGCTCGCCCGGACCCTGCGGGAGAAGCATCCGGTGAGGATCCACGAGGACCGCCTGGCAGCCATCGAACCGGAGCGCCAGACCGACGGCCGGCTGGTTCCGACGCTCCGGGGCCCGGGCCTCGAAGAGGATACGGCCCTGGTCGACGTGGGGAACGAGGCGATCAACGTCGGCGAGTTCGTCGAGGCCCTGACCTTCCGCTGGAAGGGCATCCGCAACGAAGAGGCCGCCCGCGCCGCCGTCCCGATCCTGCTCGAGAAGAAGATCGAGGAGCAGTTGGTGGCGGTGGAGGCGCTCGCCCGCGGCTACGGCGACGCCCCGGAGGTGCGGCGCCGGCTGGACGCCCTGGAGACCGAGCTCCTGGTCGAACGCTACCTGGAAGAGGTGGTCGCTCCCCAGGTGGAGATCACGGCCGAGGAGATGGAGCAGTACTACGAGGACAACCTGGACGGCTTCCGCCAGCCTCCCAGGTTCCACGTCAGCCAGATCACCGTGGAGACGCGGGAGAAGGCCGAGGAGCTCATGGGCATGCTGGAGAGTGGCGCGGACTTCGCCTGGCTCGCCCGCGAGCACTCCATCGACCGCTTCCAGGACACCGGCGGCGAGCGGGGCTGGGTCTATCCGATGCCGAACACCGGCGACCTGGCGGCGGAGCTGCTGGCCTCCGACGTGGGCGACGTGGTCGGGCCTCTCGGGGTGCCGGGCAACTGGACCGTGGTGCGGGTCAACGTGCGCGAGCAGCAGGACCCGTACCCCTTCCAGCGGGTCTCGGGCAACGTCCGCGCGGCCCTGTTCCAGGTCAAGTTCGGGGAGGTGCTCGACCGCCTCGTCGACACCCTGCGCAGCCGGTCCCGGATCGCCGTCCACGACGAGGTGCTGGCGACCCTGCGGATCAGTGGGCACCACGAGGGTCCCGGAGCGGAGGGGGCGGCGGGTCCGGAAAGGCCGGCCGGGCCGGAGGCACCGCCCTCGGGCTCCCACGCCGGCGGCGCCTCCGAGTGAAGCCCGTTCGAGCACGACACGAGACCGGCTCCACCGAGGCTCGAGACGAACGATGAAAGGGATGGGGACATGAGAAGCAGACCCGGACCGATTCGCCGAAACCCCGAGGCCCCCTCCGCGCCGAGATGGGCTCCACGCGGGGCGCTCCGCCTGGCGTTCCATCTGGCGCTCGGCCTGGCGCTCCTCGGGCTCGCCACCGCGGCGAGCGCCCAGCTCCAGCGGGGCGGCCGCTTCGAGAAAGGTGGCGGGTGCCTGGAGTGCCACGAGGACGTGGGCGCGGGGCTGAAGGTGCGCCACGAGCCCCTGGCCTCGGGCGACTGCACGGCCTGCCACAAGCCCCACGGCCTGGTGGGGGCGCTCCGCCTGCAGCAGGAGGAGCCGGACCTGTGCCTCTCCTGCCACGACGGCGACGCCCTCCGGCTCCAGGAGGAGCACCGGCACCCGGACGTGGACACCTGCACGAGCTGCCACGCGCCCCACGGCTCCGACCATGCGGCGATCCTGCAGTCTTCGGAGCGGGAGCTCTGCCTCTCCTGCCACGACGGAGCGCAGTTCTCGGGGGACACCCTCCACGCGCCCGCGGCGGACGGCTGCGTCACCTGCCACGCGCCCCACGGCGCTCCCGAGCCGGCCCTGCTGAACGTCACCAAGGCCGAGCTCTGCTCCGAGTGCCACGACGGCTCGGACGGATTCGCCGACAGCCACGGGGGGTTCTCGGTGGCCGGCGCCGACTGTGCCACCTGTCACCAGCCCCACGCGGCGGAGGGCGATCATCTGCTCCTGGCCTCGGTCCACCCGATCCTGGACTGCGCCTCCTGCCACGAGGAGGAGACCCCGGTGGCCGCCCCGGCCCGGGGCGCCAGCCTCTGCCTGGACTGCCACGAGCTGCCGGACGAAGGGGCGGCAGGATCGGTCCACGCCCCGGTGGCGGCGGGCGACTGCCTGACCTGCCACCGGCCTCACACCGCCTCGACCGCGCCGTTGCTGGCGCAGAACGAGGTGGCCCTGTGCACCACCTGCCACGACGACGTGCGCGAGGCGGTGACCTCCCGCCATCCACACCCGGTGGCGGCGGAGTGCACCACCTGCCACGCCGGCCACC
Source organism: Acidobacteriota bacterium (assembly GCA_050050355.1). Taxonomy (GTDB): domain Bacteria; phylum Acidobacteriota; class Thermoanaerobaculia; order Multivoradales; family DATKCC01; genus JASFUJ01. The sequence continues at coordinate 2,788 of JASFUJ010000270.1, read as the reverse complement.
AGGCGGAGGGGTCGACCCTGCTGTCGATGGAGCCGCGCGAGCTCTGCGTCCAGTGTCACGAGGACCCGAACGACGCCGGGGCCGAGGTGGTCCACTACCCGGCCGCAGAGGGCTGCCTGGACTGCCACTCCCCCCACGGCACCGAGCGGGACGGCATGCTGGTGGCCCGCCAGGACGAGCTCTGCGGCGAATGTCACGCCGGCGTCGGCGCCCGCTCCGGCCTGCCGGTGATCCACACCCCGGTGGCCCAGGGACAGTGCTCGAGCTGCCACGAGCCCCACGCCGGGGAGGCGAAGCTGCTCCAGGCGCGCTCGCCGGAGCTGTGCGGGGAGTGTCACGGACCCATGATGGAGGCGGCGTCGGCGCTCACCCAGCACGTGCCCTTCGAGTCCGGCGACTGCGAGACCTGCCACGTGCCCCACGCCTCCGAGACCTCGGGCCTGCTGGCCGCCGGGACCGGGGAGGTCTGCGGCCAGTGCCACGACGTGCCGGTGGTGGCTCCGCCGGGCGGCTCGGAGCACCCGCCGGCGGCCTCCGGCGACTGCGCCGCCTGCCACCAGCCCCACGCCAGCGCGGCCCGGCCGCTGCTGCGGGCCCAGGTGCGGCCCCTGTGCGCCACCTGCCACCAGGACGTGGAGCAGCAGCTCACGGAGCTCCAGCCCCACGGCCCGGCCCAGGCTCCGGACGGCTGCATCACCTGCCACGCGCCCCACATGACCCGTAACCCGCACCTCCTGGAGCAGCCGGTGGGGGCCACCTGCCTGATCTGCCACGACGGCGAGTCGCAGGAGTTCTCGGACCGGCACCTGGGGCTTCCGGCCGACGAGATCGACTGCGGGAGCTGCCACGACCCGCACGCCTCGCAGATGGCCGGCATGCTCCTGCCCCGGGTCCACCCGCCGTTCGCCGACGGCGACTGCACCCTCTGTCATCAGCAACCCGCCTCGGGTGGAGGTGACCAGTGAGAGCCCAAACCCCTGAAGTCCTGTCGCCTCTCTGGGTCGCCACGGCGATCCTCGTGCTGGCGCTGGGGGCCGTTGCGACCATCCTGTTTCTGCTCGCCGCACCGGCGCAGGCCCAATCGGCCCAATCGGGACAGACACCGCCGCCCGGCCACGAGGTGGACCAGATGGAAGTCTGCCTGGCGTGCCACGACCTGTCGGACGCCCTCGACGCCCGGGTGCCCCACGCCCCGGTGGAGGCGGGCGAGTGCGCCGCCTGCCACAACCCCCACGTCTCCCGCTTCGCGGCCCTGCTCCGGGAACGCCCCGGGCCGCTCTGCGCCGAGTGCCACCCCGGCGTGGCGGAAGAGCTGGAGCGGCCGGTGACCCATCCGCCGGCGGCCGGCGGCGAGTGCGCGCAGTGCCACGAGCCCCACGGCGGGGAGCGCCGCGGGCTGCTCCGGGCCTCGGGCGAGGAGCTGTGCGCCACCTGCCATCAAGAGGTGGCCACCTGGAGCCAGCGCGCCGTCCAGCACGTGCCCTTCGCCCAGGGGGACTGCGCCACCTGCCACGAGCCCCACGGCTCGGTGGCCGGCTCCCTCACCCGCGGCGTCGGTGCCGAGCTCTGCGGCCAGTGCCACGACCTGGACGGCGCCTTCCGCTCGGCCCACTCCGGCTACCCGGTGGAGCGCGCCCCATGCCAGCAGTGCCACGACCCCCACGCCTCGGCCCGTTCGGGCCTGTTCCGGGAGTCGCTCCACCCGCCGTTCGAGAGCGGCGACTGCGGCGTCTGTCACGCCGGCCCGGGATCCGAGGACCCGTTCGCCCCCACCATGCCCGCCGGCGAGCTCTGCGGCATGTGCCACGCGGACGCGGTCGACGCCAACCGCGAGGCCTCGTTCCCCCACGCCGCCGCCGGCGGTGGAGGCTGCACCGCCTGCCACAACCCCCACACCGGGAGCGGCAGCGGCCTGCTGCTCCGCGACGAGCGCGAGCTCTGTCTCTCCTGCCACGACCCGGGCGGTGGCAAGTCGGAGCTCCAGGGGCGGTTCTCGACCCACGCCGGCCAGCTCGACTGCACGCAGTGCCACGCGCCCCACGGGAGCGAGCGGCCGATCCTGCTGGCGGAGGACTCGGTCACCCTGTGCGGCGAGTGCCACGCTCACGAGCACGGCATCACCCATCCGCTGGGCGAAGAGACCCGGGACCCGCGGACCGGCCAGCCCATGAGCTGCCGCTCCTGCCACGGGATCCACGACGCCCCCTACGAGTACTACCTGCACCGCTCGGGCGACCGGGAGCTCTGCCTGACGTGCCACAAGGACATCGGCGGAGGTGGCCCATGACCCCGCGACGCGTCTCGAGCCGAGCCGCATCCCTGCTCACCCTGCAGTGCCTCGCGCGGACCGGCGCGCTCGTGGCCATCCTCGTGGCCGCGGCCGCGCCGGCCGGGGCCCAAGCTCCGAGTCGGGCACCCGCGGGGCGCGTGTTGCTGTTCGACCGGACGGTCGACGGCGACGAGGACCAGGAGCTGCGCTGGCCGTCCGCGGTGGCGGCCTCCCCGGACGGCGCCCTGGCGGTTGCCGACGCCTACCGGCCGCGGGTGCTGGTCTTCCGGGAGACCGGTGGCGCCTGGCGGCTCCAGAAGGCCGTGGGCCTGCCCGGCGCGCCGGCCGCCCTGGCCTGGGACGGCGGGCGGTTCGTGGTCTCGCTGCGGGGTGGCGAAGGGCTGGTGGCCCTGGAGGGAGAGGATCTCCTGCTGCGCAAGCTCCCCCTGCCCTCCGGCAGCGTGCCCGGAGCGCTGGCACCGGTACCCGGCGGCGGTCTGCTGGTGCACGACCGGAGCG
>JASFUJ010000269.1:0-5498 GCA_050050355.1 Acidobacteriota bacterium | reverse complement strand
GGGCTCGGGGCGCTGCTCCGCGGCGCCGCCGGAAACCTCGAGCGGCTGGACGCCTCGTGGCTCGGAGAGGACCGGAGCCTCGAAGCACGGTCGCGGGCGCTCGCGGCGCTGGCCCTCCTGCGCCTCGACGAGCTCGCCGGCCCCGCGGCGGAGGACCTGCTCGCCGAGAGCCTGCGCACGGTCGCGGCGGGCTGAGGGCGCCCCCTACTTACTCCTCCGCCACCTCTTCGTCGGCCTCCTCCCGGCCCCCCGCGTGGACCGCGGAGGCGTACGCCCCCGGGAAGTCGCGCTCCGAGTACTGCCCCGCGAGGGGCTCGATGCGCGCCGCGCAGACCTTGTACTCGCCGGTGCCGGTGACCTCGTCCCCGGCGTCGTTGGTCAGGTTGTTGGTGCGCACGTCGGGGAAGTGAAAGGGCATCCAGATCACGTTCCTCCGGACCTGGCGGCTGTGCATCGCCCGGGCCCGCACCCGGCCGCGCCGGGTGGCCACGTCGACCATCTGGCCGTCCTCCACGCCGAGCTTGCGGGCGGTCTTCGGGTGGATCTCCACGTAAGCCTCCGGCTGCTTGGTGGTGAGGCCGGTGGAGCGGCGGGTCTGGGTGGCCGCGTTGTAGTGGTAGAGGGTGCGGCCGGTGGAGAGCACCATCGGGTACTCCGGGTCCTCGATCTCCGCCGGCGGCCGGTACTCGACCGCCCGGAAGAGCCCCTTGCCGCGGAGCACGCCCCCCTTGTGGAGGTACTCGGTCGACGGCGCGTCCGGGCTGGTGACCGGCCACTGGAGGCCGCCTTCCCGCTCGATCCGCTCGTGGGAGATGCCGGCGAACTTGGGGGAGAGGGAGGCCATCTCGGCGTAGACCTCCCGCGGGTGCGCGTACTCCGGCTGGTCGAGGCCGGCGCGGAGCATCACGTCCCGCAGGATCTCCCAGTCGGCCCGGGCCTGCCCCGGCGGCTCGACCGCCTTGTGGACCCGCTGCACCCGGCGATCGGAGTTGGTGAAGACCCCCTCCTTCTCGGCGAAGCAGGCGGCGGGGAGGATCACGTCCGCGTAGCGGCAGCTCTCGTTGAAGAAGATGTCCTGGACCACCAGGAAGTCGATGCCGTTGAGCGCCTCCTCCACCCGGCAGGCGTTGGGCTCCGAGACCACGATGTCCTCGCCCATCAGATACATCCCCCGGACCTCGCCCCGGCCCATGGCCTTCATCATCTCGTTCAGGTTGAGGCCGGGAGTCTCCGGCTGGGGCACGCCCCACGCCGCGGAGAACTTGGCCCGGATCTCCGGGTCGAGGGCGCTCTGGTACCCGGGATAGAACACCGGCGTGGCCCCGGCGTCGTTGGCCCCCTGGACGTTGTTCTGGCCGCGCAGCGGGTTCATGCCGGCCGAGCGCTTGCCCAGGTGCCCGGTCATCAGCACCAGGTTCGACAGGGCGTAGACGTTGTCGGTGCCGGTGGTGTGCTCGGTGATGCCCAGGGTGTAGTAGATCCCGGCCTTCTCCGTGGTGGCGTAGGCCCGGGCCACCTCCCGGATCCGTTCGGCGGGGACCCCGGTGTGCGTCTCCGCCTCCTCCGGCGGGTAGCGGAGCACGGTCTCGGCGACCTGGTCGAAGTCCTCCGTGTTGAGCTCGATGAACTCCCGGTCGTAAAGCTCCTCGGTGACGATGACGTGGGCCATCGCGTTGAGCAGCCAGACGTCGCTACCGGGCTTGATCTGGAGGTGCCAGTCGGCGATCTCGGTGAGCCAGATCTTGCGCGGATCGGAGACCGCCAGCTTCGCCCCGCGGCGCACCGCCCGCTTCATCTCCATGGCGATGATCGGGTGCGCCTCGGTGGTGTTGGAGCCGGTGACGAAGAGGAAGTCGGCGTCCCGGATCTCCGGAATCGAGTTGGTCATCGCGCCCGCCCCGTACGTGGTCACCAGACCGGCGACCGTGGGGGCGTGTCATGTGGCGGCACATTGATGGATGTTGTGGGTGCCGAACGCCGCCCGCGCCATCTTCTGGAGCAGGTAGTTCTCTTCGCCGGTACAGCGCGACGAGGAGATGAACGCCAGCGAGTCCTTTCCGTGCCGCCCGGCCACGTCCTGGAGCCCGCGGACCGTCCGGTCCAGGGCCTCGTCCCAGGTGGCCTCCTGCAGCTCGCCGGTGACCGGATCGCGCACCAGCGGGGTGGTGAGCCGGTCCTCGTGCTGGATGAAGTCGTTGGCGAACCGGCCCTTGACGCACAGGTTGGCGTCGTTGACCGTGGTACCGGGGGGTGGGCTGGTGGCCTTGACCACCCGCTCGGCCTCCCGGTCGACGTTGAGGTCGAGCTGGCAGCCGACGCCGCAGAAGTTGCAGGTGGTGCGGACCTTCTCCAGCTCCTTCTCCGGCTTGCCGTAGGCGAGCGCCGGCTTCTCGGTCATCGCCCCGGTCGGGCAGACGTCGATGCAGCCGCCGCAGAGCTCGCAGCTCGAGTGGTGGAGCGCCATCTCGTCCGCGGTGGAGATGGTGGTGTGGGCGCCCCGGTGGGCCAGGGTGATGGCGGAGACCGCTTCCACCTCGTCGCAGTAGCGCACGCAGGCCGCGCACAGGATGCAGCGGTCCGGGCGGAAGGCGACGAACGGGTTGTCGTCGTGGGGCCGGCCCTGGCGCGGGGAGTCGACCGGGGTCCAGTCGCCGGCGGTGCCGTAGCGGTCGGCGTACTCGAACAGCCGGTTCGGGTTGGCGTCCTCGGCCAGCTCCCGGTCCTGGACCGTGTCGGCCATGTGGAGCGACAGGATGAAGCGCCGGTTGCGCTCCACCCGGGAGGTCCGGGTCCGGACCACCTGGCCCGGGGCGGTCTTGAAGGCGCAGGCGGGCTGCATGAGCTTCTGGCCCTCCACCTCCACCAGGCAGATGCGGCAGGCGCCGGCCGGCTCGAGCCGGTCGTCGTGGCAGAGGACGGGAATGTCGACCTCCGCCCGCCGCGCCGCCTGGAGGACGGTCTCGCCCTCCCGGTACTCGACCTCGTTGCCGTCGATGATGACGTATTTGGAATCGGTGGAATCGTTCATGCCGGAGCTCCAATCGTCCAGTCCAACCAGCAACCCTGCCCTCCCTCTCCCCCGCGGGGAGAGGGCCGGGGTGAGGGCTCACTCTGTGCAAACTCCCTAGTTTCGCCCAAATTCCTCCGGAAAATGCTCCATCGCCGTGGTCAGCGGCAGCGACGCCGCCTGGCCCAGGCCGCAGATGCTGGCCTCCTTCATGCCCCAGGAGATCTCCTCCAGCTCGGCGGGCAGGCCGCCACCCCCGTTCGCCCTGGACTCCAGGTAGCGCTCCAGCGCCTGGCGGAGCATCTGGGTGCCGATCCGGCACGGCGAGCACTGGCCGCAGGACTCCTCCTCGAAGAAGACCGCCTGGGCCAGCGCCGCCTCCACCATGTCCGCGGTGTCGTTGAGGATCACCATCCCCGCCGAGCCGAGCATGGAGCCCGCCTCCTGGAGCGACTTGAAGTCGAGCGGCACGTCGGCCCTGTCCGCCGGCAGGAACCCGCTGGAGGCCCCCCCGGGGGAGAACGCCTTGAGGGTCCCCACCACGCCGCCGGCCCTCTCCAGGAGCTGGTCCAGGGTGGTCCCGAGCGGCGCCTCGTAGACGCCCGGTCGGGCCACGTGCCCGGAGAGGCAGTAGAGCTTCGGCCCCGGACCGGTGGCGCCGCAGTCCCGGAACCACGCAGCGCCGCGGGTCAGGAGCGCCGGCACGCAGGCGATCGTCTCCACGTTCTGGATCAGGGTCGGCTTGCCCCGGAAGCCGCGCTCCACCGGGAAGGGCGGCCGCAGGCGCGGCATGCCGCGCTTGCCCTCGAGCGCCTCCAGCAGCGCACTCTCCTCGCCGCAGATGTAGGCGCCGTGGCCGTCGGCGAAGTGCCAGCGGAGCTCGCGCTCCGGCGGGAGGTCGCCGCGCTCCCGGGCCTCGTCGAGGGCCCGCTCGAGCGCCTTGCGGCACATGCCGAACTCGCCGCGGACGTAGAGGTAGACGTCCTGCGCCTCCAGCGTGCAGGCGGCGACCGCCAGCCCCTCGATCACCAGGTGGGGGCGCTGGAGCATCACCTCCCGGTCCTTGAACGTGCCGGGCTCGCCCTCGTCGGCGTTGAGCACCACGTAGCGCTCGGTCACCGGCTGGGAGCGCACGCCGCGCCACTTGATGTGGGCCGGGAACCCCGCCCCGCCGCGCCCCTGGAGGCCGGCGGTCTCGAGCTGGTCGCACACCCAGTCCGGCCCGCGCTCGCGGGCGATCCGGAGGGCGTCGTACTCCCGGGAGCGGTCGTCCTCCGGTCCGGCGGCCAGGTCGATGGCCTGATCCGGGCTCGAGGCGGCGTAGTGGACCGGGAAGGTCTCCGGCCGGCCGCGCCGGTCCCAGGTGGCCGGGGCGGCGTCGCACCGGCCGATGCACGAGACGTAGCCGGCCTTCTCGCCGCGGGCCTTCAGGTCCTCCAACACCCCCCGGCACCCGGCCAGCCGGCAGGAGAGCCCCTCGCAGACGAAGACGTCCGTCTCCGGCCGCGCCAGCAGGTGGTAGAAGGACGCCACTCCGTAGACGTCCGCCTCCGGCACCCCGGTCTCCAGATGCACCTTCCCCACGACCCCGGGGCGGAGCCCTCCCTCCTCCTCCAACGCCCTCAGGACCTCCTCACGCCGCGCGTTCTTGGGCAACATCTCAGCGAGGGATGCTAGCACGGGGCGACGCCGCGGCGGCACGTGCTCCGGGGAGGTTGACATGCATTTCACATGCGTATAGCCTGATCGCATGGTCAAGATGCTCCAGGTCCGCAACGTCCCGGACGACATCCACCGGGTCCTCAAGTCCCGCGCCGCGCTGGCCGGCATGTCGCTGTCGGAGTACGTCCTCCGGGAGCTGGAGCGCTCGGTCCAGCGGCCCACGCCGGAGGAGCTCCGGCGGCGGATCGAGAGCCGGTACCCGATCGAGCCCCGCGTCTCGCCGGCCTCCCTGGTGGCCGAAGAGCGCGAGCGGCGATGATCGTCGTCGACGCGTCCGCGGTGCTGGAGGTCCTGCTCCAGACCCCGGCGGCGCCGCGGATCGCCGACCGGCTGTTCGACCCGGACGAGACCCTCCACGCCCCCGAGCTGCTGGACCTGGAGGTGCTCCAGGTGCTCCGGCGGTACTGGTACTCGGGGGAGATCGGCGACGAGCGCGGCCGGCAGGCGCTGGACGACCTCGAGGACCTGGGCGTGGAGCGTTACCCCCACGGCCCGCTCCTGCCGCGGGTCTGGGAGCTCCGCGGCAACGTCACCGCCTACGACGCCACCTACCTGGCCCTGGCCGAGGCGCTGGACGCGCCGCTCCTCACCTGCGACGGCCGGCTCGCCCGGAGCGTGATGCCGGACACCGAGATCGAGCTTTTCCCCTCCTCCGGGTGAGCCACTCCGGCCCGCCGTGGCCGGCCTCCCACCTTGACGGAGCGCCGTCGAGCGACTACGGTTACATGATAATTCGATAATTCGTGTTCCGACGGACATCGCTCCGTCC
>JASFUJ010000268.1:0-5507 GCA_050050355.1 Acidobacteriota bacterium | reverse complement strand
AGCCGCAGGCTGTTGGTGACCACGGTGACGCTCGACATGGCCATGGCGAACGACGCGATCACCGGCGACAGCAGCAGCCCGAAGGCCGGGTACAACACCCCGGCCGCGATCGGGATCCCCAGCACGTTGTAGACGAACGCACCGACGAAGTTCTGCCGGATCGTCCGGAGCGTGGCCCGCGACAGGGCGATCGACTCGGCCACCGCGTCCAGCCGGTCCCCCACCAGGGTCACGTCCGACGTCTCGATCGCCACGTCGGTGCCGGTCCCCAGGGCGATCCCCAGGTCCGCCTGGGCCAGCGCCGGGGCGTCGTTCACCCCGTCGCCCACCATCCCCACCACCTCGCCCGACTCCTGCAACCTCCGGACCTCGGCCGACTTCTCCCCCGGCAACACCCCGCCGATCACCCGATCCACCCCCACCGAGGCGGCCAGCGCACGGACCGCCTCCGGCCGGTCGCCCGAGAGCATCACCAGCTCCAGCCCCATCCGCCGCAACCGCGCCAGGGCCGCCGCCGCCCCCGGCTTCGGCGGATCGGTCACCGTCAGCAACCCGACCGCCCGGTCGTCCACCGCCACCCAGATCGCCGTCTTCCCCGCCTCCGCCGCCGACGCCGCCGCGCCCGCCAGCGGCCCGGTGCCGACGCCGTGGGCGGCGAGCCACTCCTCCTTGCCCACCAGGACCGAGCGCCCGTCGACCACCCCCTCGACCCCCCGGCCCGGGGCCGAGTCGAACCCCTCCACCGGCGGCACCAGCACGCCCCGCGCCTCGGCCGCCTCCAGCACCGCCCGGGCCAGCGGATGCTCCGAGCGCTGCTCCACCGCCGCCGCGTAGCGCAGCACCTTCCAGTCCGGCAGCGGGTCGTCCGCCGCCGGACCCTCCGCAGCGGCCACCCGCACCGCGTCCACCGTCGGCTCCCCGAGGGTCACCGTGCCCGTCTTGTCGAACACCACCGTGGTCAGGCGGCCGGCCACCTCCAGCGCCTCGCCCCCCTTGATCAGGATCCCGTTCTCCGCCCCCTTGCCGGTGCCCACCATGATCGCCGTCGGCGTGGCCAGCCCCAGGGCGCACGGGCAGGCGATGATCAGCACCGTCACCGCCGCCACCATGGCGTACAGCACCGCCGGCGCCGGCCCCCAGAGCAGCCAGGCCGCGAACGTCAGCGCCGCCACCCCGACCACCGCCGGCACGAACACCGCCGAGATCCGGTCGGCCAGGCGCTGGATCGGCGCCCTCGACCCCTGGGCCTCCTCCACCAGGCGCACGATCTGGGCGAGCACCGTGTCCCGGCCCACCCGCTCCGCCGTCATCCGGAACGAGCCGGTGGTGTTGATCGTGGCGCCGACCACCTCGTCCCCCGGCGCCTTGTCCACCGGCACCGGCTCGCCGGTGAGCATCGACTCGTCCACCGCCGAGGTCCCCTCGGTCACCCGCCCGTCCACCGGGATCTTCTCCCCGGGACGGACCACCAGCAGGTCCCCGACCCGGATCTCCTCCACCGGCACCTCGAGCGGCTCGCCGTCCCGGACCACCCGGGCGGTGCGGGCGCCCATCTCGAGCAGCCGGCGGATGGCGGACGAGGTCCGCCCCATGGCCTTGGCCTCGAACACCTTGCCCAGCAGCACCAGGGCCAGGATCCAGGCCACCGCCTCGTAGTAGACGTCGGCGGGCAGGCCGGCGGCCCGGAAGATCTCGGGGGCGAAGGTGGCCGCGGCGCTGAACAGGAAGGCAGCGCCGGTGCCGAGGGCGATCAGGGTGTTCATGTTGGCGGCGCCGTGGCGCAGGCTCCGCCAGGCGCCGGCGTAGAACTCCCGGCCGCCGCCGACCATGACCGCCAGGGTCAGGACGAAGAGCACCCCCTTCAGGACCTGCGGGTCGAGCGCGCCGAGGGCCGGCACCGCGGTCTCCAGGAGACCCGCCAGCGGCCGGAGCAGCGCCATCATCGGATCGGCCTGGGCCAGGGCGCCGTGGCCGTCCATCAGCGGCAGGGAGAGGGTCATCACCACCACGGCCGCGGTGATCGAGAACCAGAACCGCCGGAGCATCGAGCGGTACCGGAGCTCCTCCCGGGAGGGCCCGGCGTCGTCCCGCGGCCGGGCGCCGGACGGCGCGGCCTCCTCCCCGCGGCCCAGGGCCTCGGCGAGGGCGTCCTCGGGCACCTGGTAGCCGGCGGAGCGGATCGCCTCCGCCAGGTCCGCGGGCCCGAGCCGCTCCGGGGCGTACTCGATCGTCGCCCTGGCCGTCGCCAGGTTGACGTTCGCCCCCAGGACGCCGGGGAGCTGCTCCAGGCGCCCGCGCACCGCCGCCGAGCAGCCGGCGCAGCTCATCCCCTCCACGGGCAGTGTGAGCTCGGTGGAGGCGGCTTCGGTGGGGGCAGTGTGGTTCGCGGTGTCCTCGGTGATCATCGTTCAAGACAACCCCGGGCACCCCGCCGGTGTTCCCGTAGGCGCCGGCACGGAACACCGGTCCCGGAGCCGGTCCGCGGGCCGACCGGACCGGACGGGCCGACCGGGGCCGGACCGGAGCCCCTCTGTGGCGGCACACGGCCATTGTGATTCAGCATAGCCGGAGGAGCCGGTGGATGGGACACCTCGGCTCCCGGCCCCGGAGCGAGACCCCCGGAGACGGTCTATCCACCTGGGACGAGACGACTTGCCCCAGGCGCCCGAGCCGCGAGACCCATCGGCAACTCATCAAATGCATCGACCTCTCTGGGTCGTCGAATGCCCTCACGCCATGGGCGGGGACTCACCGGTCCGGGCGGGTCCGGCGGACCCCGTCCCGGGCGCTGCCGAGACCCCGAAAGTCCATGCTTGACACGACTTGGCCCGCCTGTACAATACGCCTCGTCGCGCGTTACTGACGCACACTACAAGCTCGGATCCGAACCCGCCGGTTCGGAGTCGCCCGGTCGGAAGTCCGACCGGAAGCGGTGCGGCCCCGTTCGCGATCGGGCCGACCGGTCCGCTCGGGCGGGCCGGGTCGGGACCTGTCGGCTCGCGCCGGATCCACCGGGTTGGGCGCTCACTTCGATGGCGATCAAGTACCACACGGTCATCCTCGTCCCGCACGCCCGCGCCAAGCTGCGCAAGTGGCGCGTGAGCAACCTCCAGATCGCCTGTCTCACCGCCCTCTTCGTCTTCGTCACCCTCGCCGCCAGCTTCATCGCCTGGTCCTTCTTCTCGGACGGCGTGAGCGCCTCCAAGGTGGACAAGCTGCGCCAGGAGAACGAGGAGCTGCGCGACGCCAACCGGGCGTTCGAAGACAGCCTGGCCGACCTGCAGGACAAGATCGCCGACTACGAGCAGCGCACCCGCCAGCTCGCCATCGTCGCCGGCATCGACGGGCTCGACGGCGCCGAGGCGGGGATCGGCGGCAGCGCCGGCGACGACTCCGCGGACCTGGACTTCATGCGCTACCGGGCGGATCGCCTGTCGAGCCGTCTCGACCATGTCCAGGAGAAGCTCGAGGAGCGCACCCGGTGGTTCTCTTCCACGCCCTCGGTGATGCCCGTCAAGGGGATCCTCACCAGTGGCTACGGCAACCGCCGGGACCCGATCACCGGCAGGCGCGCCTTCCACCCGGCCCTCGACATCGCCGCCCAGCCCGGCCGCGAGGTCCGCGCCCCGGCCGACGGCATCGTGACCCGCGCCGGCCGCATCGGCGGGCTCGGCAACGCGGTCTACGTCTCCCACGGCTTCGGCGTGAACACGCGGTTCGGCCACATGGCGCGGCTGAACGTGAAGCCGGGCGACCGGGTGCAGCGGGGCGACGTGCTCGGCCAGGTGGGCAGCACCGGCCGCGCCACCGGGTACCACCTGCACTACGAGGTGCACGTGGACGGCAAGCCGGTGAACCCGCTCGGGTACATCCTGGACCGGCCGACCGGGTAGGCGGGGCGCGGGTGGGGACGAGCCCCCCCCCTACACCAGGGCTCCGTCCCGGGCGGCTGGCTCTCCCCCCATACCCCTCGTCCCGGCTCCCACGGCCCTCCGGGGCGGATACGACAACGAGCGGTGATCCATGGAGCGGCCTGGCCGCTCCCGGCGGACCCCGAGGAATCTTCTGCTACAGTCGAAGGTTGCTGAGAAGGCCGTGCCCTCCCACCCCGAATCGACTCCCTACGCTGGCTGATATCCCATGATCAACAAGCTCCTCACGACCGTGTTCGGCTCCCAGCACGAGCGGGACATCAAGAAGCTGCAACCGATCGTCGACTCCATCAACTCCTTCGAGCCCGAGATCGAACCGCTCTCCGACGACCAGCTCCGGGCCAAGACCGCCGAATTCAAAGAGCGCTTCGGCCGGGGCGAGACCCTCGACGACCTCCTGCCCGAAGCCTTCGCCGTGGTCCGCGAGGCCGCGAAGCGCACCACCGGCATGCGCCCCTACGACGTCCAGCTCGTCGGCGGCATCGTGCTCCACAAGGGCCGGATTGCCGAGATGAAGACCGGTGAGGGCAAGACCCTCGTCGCCACCATGCCCCTCTACCTCAACGCCCTCGAGGGCGAGGGCGCCCACCTGGTCACGGTCAACGACTACCTGGCCCGGCGCGACGCCGAGTGGATGGGGGCGGTCTACGAGTTCCTCGGCATGACCGTGGGCGTGATCCAGAGCGACATGCCCGACGCCGACCGGCAGGCCGCCTACGGCGCCGACATCACCTACGGCACCAACAACGAGTTCGGCTTCGACTACCTCCGGGACAACATGAAGTTCGACCTGGAGCGCAGGGTGCAGCGCAAGCACCACTTCGCCATCGTCGACGAGGTGGACTCGATCCTCATCGACGAGGCCCGCACGCCGCTGATCATCTCCGGCCCCTCCGAGCAGTCGGTCGACAAGTACTACAAGGTCAACGGCATCATCCCGCGGCTCGAGCGGGGCGAGGAGATCGAGGAGGACGACGGCGCCAAGTACACCACCGGCGACTTCCTGGTGGACGAGAAGGCCAAGTCCGTGGCCCTCACCGACGAGGGCGTGGCCCGGGTCGAGCAGCTCCTGGGGATCGAGAACCTCTACGACCCGGTCAACATGGACCTGCTCCACGGCGTCAACCAGGGGCTGCGGGCCCACCACCTGTTCAAGAAGGACGTGGACTACCTGATCAAGGACGGCAAGGTGGTCATCGTCGACGAGTTCACCGGCCGCATGATGACCGGCCGGCGCTGGTCGGACGGCCTGCACCAGGCGGTGGAGGCCAAGGAGGGGGTGCGGATCGAGCGCGAGAACCAGACCCTCGCCACCATCACCTTCCAGAACTACTTCCGGATGTACGAGAAGCTGGCCGGCATGACCGGCACGGCGGACACGGAGGCGGCCGAGTTCGGCCAGATCTACGACCTGGACGTCACCGTCATCCCCACCAACAAGCCGGTCGTCCGCGACGACCGCTCCGACCTGGTCTACCGCACCATGCAGGAGAAGTGGGACGCCGTCACCGAGGAGATCGCCGACTGCCACGAGCGCGGCCAGCCGGTGCTGGTGGGCACCGCCTCGATCGAGAA
>JASFUJ010000267.1:0-5521 GCA_050050355.1 Acidobacteriota bacterium | reverse complement strand
ACGGCAACCGGGCGGTGGGCGTGGAGCCGGGCGGCCCGGTCGCCGCGAGCGAGGCGGCGCGGCTGGAGCGGGAGCCCGCCTACGGCAACCTGGCGGAGCTGGGCCTCGGGGTGCTCGCCGACTTCGGCCTGCAGCCGATCGGCTCGGTGCTCCTGGACGAGAAGCTGGGACTGCACGTCGCCTTCGGCCGGAGCGACCACTTCGGCGGCTCCGTGGGGCCGGAGGACTTCTCGTCGCCCGCGGCCGTGGTGCACATCGACCGGGTCTACCTGCCGGCGACCCAGCCCGCGGTCGGCGTCGAGGAGGTGAACCTGGTGATGGACGACGGCAGCTCCTTCCCGCTGATGCGGGACGGGGGCTACGCGATCGACTTCGGTTGACTCCGCCGGCCGGCCCCGGTTCACCGGAAGTCGTGGCTCTCGGCCGCGGTCGCTCGCGGCAGGGGCCAGAACCGCTCCGCCCGGAGCGAGACCGAGCCGTCCCGCCGCTGCAGCACACCCTCCACCACGAGCCCGGCGGAGCCGGCGATCAGCGCACGGTGCTCCCGGAACAGCTCCGCCGGCACGATCGCCTGGGTCATGCCGGTCTCGTCCTCCAGGGTGAGGAACAGGATCCCCGCCGCGGTGCCGGGCCGCTGGCGGACGATCACCGAGCCGGCGGTGCGCAACCGGGTGCCCTCCCGGAACCGGGCCAGGTCGGCGGTCCGGACCACGCCCCGGCGCTGGAGCCGGCTCCGCAGGTGGGCCACGGGGTGGACCCCGGTGGTCAGGGAGGCGCCGGCGAAGTCGGCCACGGTCTCCTCGATCGGGGTCATCTCGGGGAGCGGCGAGGGCGTGCGGCTCGACCCGGTCCCGGTCCCGGTCTCGGCCTGATTCTCGAACAGAGGCCCCGCCGGGCGGACGGCCCGGGCGGCCTGCCATAGGGCCTGGCGCCGGGTGAGGCCGAGGCTGGCCAGGGCGCCGAGGGAGGAGAGGGTGGCGAGCTCGTCGTCGCGCAGGCGGGCGCGGCGGGCCAGGTCCTCCACCGAGGCGTAGGGGCCGTTCTCGTGGCGCTCGCGGGCGAGGGCGCGGCCGGTGGCGCGGCGCAGGCCGCGGACGAAGCGGAGGCCGAGCCGGCAGGAGGTTTCCGGGTCCCCCCTCCTCACCCCTCCCTCCCCGTGGTTCCGGGGCGTTGCGTCGCCCTCTTCCCAGGTGCACTTCCAGTCCGAGTGGTTGACGTCGATGGGCAGCACCTTCACGCCGTGTCTCCGGGCGTCCTGGACCAGGGTCGCGGGGTGGTAGAAGCCCATGGGCCAGGCGTTGAGCAGGGCGATCAGGAACGCCGTGGGGTGGTGGGCCTTGAGGTAGGCGCTGGCGTAGGCGATCAGGGCGAAGCTCGCCGCGTGGGACTCGGGGAAGCCGTAGAGGGCGAAGGAGGTGATCCCGTGGAGGATCTCCTCCTGGGCCTCGCCGACGATCCCCCGCTCGGTCATCCCGGCCCGGAGGCGCTCTTCCATCTGCCGCATCCGGCTCACCGAGCGCTTGAAGCCCATGGCGCGGCGCAGCTCTTCGGCCTCGCCGCCGGAGACGCCGGCCGCCGCCATGGCGACCTTCAGGATCTGCTCCTGGAAGATGGGCACGCCGAGGGTGCGCTCGAGGATCGGCTCCAGGCAGGGGTGGGGGTAGGTGACCGGCTCGCGGCCCTGGCGGCGCTCGAAGTAGGGGTGGGCCAGGTTGCCGACGATCGGCCCGGGGCGGATGATCGCCACCTGGATCACCAGGTCGTAGAACCGCTCAGGGCGGTTGCGGGGGAGCGAGGCCATCTGGGCCCGGCTCTCCACCTGGAAGACGCCGACGGTGTCGGCCTCCCGGAGCATGCGGTAGGTCTTCGGGTCGCCGGGGGGCAGGTGGGCGAGGTCCACGTGGACCCCCTCGCGCTCCCGGATCAGCGGCACCGCCTCCTCCAGGGCGTTGAGCATGCCGAGGCCGAGGAGGTCGACCTTGACGATGCCGAGGTCGGAGCAGTCCTCCTTGTCCCACTGGACCACCACCCGCCCCTCCATGGCCGCCGGCTCCAGGGGGACCACCTCGTCCAGCCGGCCGGCGGCGATCACCATGCCGCCGGAGTGCTGGCCCAGGTGGCGGGGGAGGTGGTGGATCCGCTGCCACATCTCGCCGAACAGCCGCACCCGGCGCTCGCGCGGATCGAACCCGGCCTCCGCCAGCTCCCCGTCGAGGTCGCGCTCGTCCCCGCGGCTCCGGTCGTAGCTGAACCGGCCGAGCGTCTTGGCCAGCCGGTCCACCTGCTCGGGCGCGTAGCCCAGGGCCTTCGCCACCTCGCGGGCCGCGGAGCGGTCCCGGTAGGTGATGACGTTGGCGGTCATCGCCGCGCCGCGCTCGCCGTAGCGCCGGTAGACGTACTGGATGACCTTCTCCCGCTGGTCGCCCGAGGGCAGATCCAGGTCGATGTCCGGCCACTCGCCCCGCTCCTCGGAGAGGAAGCGCTCGAACAGCAGGTCCATCTTCACCGGGTCGACCGCGGTGATCGACAGGGCGTAGCAGACGGCGCTGTTGGCCGCCGACCCCCGCCCCTGGGCGAGAATCCCCTCCTGCCGGCAGAAGCGCACGATGTCGTGGACGATCAGGAAGTAGCCGGCCAGGCCGAGCCTCTCGATCAGCGCCAGCTCCTTCTCGATCTGGGCCTGGGCCCGGGCCGTGAGCGGCCGGAAGCGGGCCCGGGCGCCGTTCCAGGTGAGCCGGCGCAGCCAGGAGCCGGGGGTCTCGCCCGGGGGCAGCGGCGCGTCGGGAAAGCGGTAGCCCAGGTCCTCCAGCGTGAAGTCGAGGCGCTCGGCCAGCTCGGCGCTCGCCTCGAGGGCCTCGGGCAGGTCGGAGAACAGACCGGCCATCTCCGCCGCCCCCTTGAGGTGGCGTTCCCGGTGGTGCTCGAGCAGGCGGCCGGCGGCGTCCAGGGTGGTGCGGTGTCGGACGGCGGTGAGGACGTCGTGGAGGGGCTTGTCGCCGGCGCGGGCGTAGCGCACGCCGTTGGTGGCGACCACCGGCAGCGAGCGCCCCCGGACCCCATTCCGGGCCAGCTCGAGAAGGAGGGCGTTGCGGCGCTCCTCGGCGCGCAGGCGGTGGCGCTGGAGCTCCACGTGGAGGCGCCCCGGAAAGAGCCCGTGGAGGCGCTCCAGGAGCCGCCGGGCCTCCTCCGGAGCCCCCACGGCGAGGCGGGCCAGAGGCCCCTCGTCGCCGCCGGTCAGGCAGTGGAGCCCCCCGGCGTGGGCCGCGACCTGCTCCCAGGTGGCCCGCGCCTCGCCCTTCGGCTTGCCGAGGGCGGCGGTGGTGAGCAGGCGGCAGAGGTTGCGGTAGCCGGTGCGGCTCTCGACCAGCAGGGTCAACCGGCCGGGGGATGCCCCGTGCGGATCGTCGAGGGCGACCTCGGCGCCGACCAGGGCCTTGAGGCCGGCCTCCCGGGCGGCGGCGTGGAGCCTCGGCGCGCCGTAGACCCCGTTGCGGTCCGTCAGGGCGACGGCGGGCAGATCGAGCTCGGCGGCCCGGTCGATCAGGTCCTCCGGAGCCGAGGCGGCCTCCAGGAACGAGAACGCCGAGGCCGCCCGGAGCTCGGCGTAGCGCGGCGGGCGGCGGCGATCCATCTCCCGACCGATTGTAAGGCGTAATCAGGGCGTAATCAAGGAGTGCTCGGCGACGGTGCGCCCACGGCGTGCCCGCGGCCGACCGGGGACGCCGTCCACCGGCGGCGCCGGCTCCGGACCGTCTTCGGGGTGGATTCGTGGTACAGTATGTCAGGTCAATTTCCTCCCCCCGGCCGACGTTGCAGGCCGGGAGCGCGAGGCCCGATCACAAGGCCCAGTCAAGGAGAGCTCGATGAAGCCGATCCGCCGTCTCCTCCCGTTCTCGTGGATCTCCGTCCTCGCCCTCGCCCTCTCCCTCTCCACCGCCCAGGCCCAGCCGGAGGACGCCCCGGTCTCCGAGGAGTTCTCCGGGGAGACCACCGTGACCGTGGTCGAGGTGCCGGTCCAGGTGCTGGTGGACGGGGAGCCGGTGCGCGGCCTGACCGCCGAGGACTTCGTGATCTACGACGGCGAGGAGCGCCGGGAGGTCCGCTTCTTCGAGACCGTCGACTTCCACCAGGAGGCGATCGGGCGCGACGACGTCCGGGCGCGGGAGGAAGTCCCTGCGGCGGGGCGGCGCCACTTCCTGCTGTTCTTCGACCTCGACTTCACTCCGGCTCACTTCATCGCCCGGGCCCAGGAGGCCGCCCTGCGGCTCGTCGAGGAGGAGCTCGATCCCACCGATCTGGTGGGCATCGCCTTCTTCCACGGGCGGAGCGGCGAGTCCTCGGTGG
Organism: Acidobacteriota bacterium; assembly: GCA_050050355.1. Lineage (GTDB taxonomy): Bacteria > Acidobacteriota > Thermoanaerobaculia > Multivoradales > DATKCC01 > JASFUJ01. The sequence continues at coordinate 1,177 of JASFUJ010000267.1, read as the reverse complement.
TCGGGTTCACCTCGGACCGGGGCGAGGTGGTGGAGGCCCTCGAAGGGCTCGGCCGCCTGGTGGGCGACGACGGGGAGGGCGACGAGGGCGAAGCCCCGGAGACGGCCCGCGCCGGGAGCGGCTTCGGAGGGGATCGCCTCGGCCTGACCTACGGCGGCTGGAACGTGCACGCGGCCGAGATCGGCCGGTTCGTGGACAAGGAGCGGGGTCTCGCCGACGAGACGCTCGACTGGTACCCCGGCGGTGGCGGTGGCGGCAAGGCGCCGGACGGCGTGAGCGAGACCCTCGCCGACATGGCCGCCTACTCCGAGCAGGACGTGCAGCAACGGCGCGCCGCCAGGGCCTCGGCGCTGGTCGAGGCTCTGAAGAACATCGCCCGCCAGACCCGGTTCATCGACGGCTCCAAGCACATGCTGCTGTTCAGCCAGGGCTTCGAGTCGACCCTCTACACCCAGGAGGGCCATAGCTGGCTGTACTCCGAGCTGGAGACGGCGGTCGAGGAGCTCCGGCGGGCGGGCTGGGCGGTCCACGGGATCGACACCGGCGAGGTGTGGGCCACCTGGCGCCGGCGCCAGAAGCGGGAGAGCCTGGCCCTGCTGGCCGATGCGACCGGTGGCGAGCTCTACAAGTTCGCCGCCGATCCCGCCAGGGCGGTGGAGCGCGTGGTCGAGCGCACCAGCGTCACCTACGTGCTCGGCTTCCAGACCGGGGAGATCCCCATGGACGGCTCGTTCCGCGAGCTCCGGGTGGAGCTGGTGCCGCGGCCGGACGGGGCACCGGAGGGGGCGCGGGTGACCCACCGCACCGGCTACTTCACTCCCAGGAGCCCGACGGCCCGCGACGGCGAGACCTGGCGCGCCGAGGCCGGTGAGCTGATCCTGACCGGCGACGAGATGGACGAGATCGGGGTCGAGGCGATGGCGGCGCCGGTGCGCCTGAGCGGCGGGCACGCCCGGGTGCCGGTGCTCCTGGAGATCGAAGGGGCGGGCCTGCTCCAGGACGGCTCCGTGGCCCCGCGGCGCATGGAGCTCTACGTCTACGCCTTTTCCCCCGGGGGCGAGGTGGAGGCCGTCCGGACCCGCGAGGTCCTCCTGGACCCGTCCCGGATGACTTCCCTCGCCGGGGGGTACAAGCTGATCGAGACCCTCGACCTGCCCCCGGGCGAGCACCAGGTGCG
>JASFUJ010000266.1:0-5531 GCA_050050355.1 Acidobacteriota bacterium | reverse complement strand
GAACGGCTCTTCGCGGAGGCGCTCGAGCTGATCGGCGACCGGGCCGACGCCGCGCACTGGCGCCCGGCCATCGACGTGGTGGAGACGACCGAAACGGTCCAGGTCCTGGTGGAGGTGCCGGGGATCGGCCAGGACGATCTGCGGGTGGAGATCGAGGGCACGACGCTCCTCGTGACCGGAACCAAAACGCCGTCGTCCCCCGGGGAGCAGGCCCGGTACCATCGGCTCGAACGGGGGCGGGGAGGGTTCGAGCGCACCGTCGACCTGGTGGGTCCGGTCAACACCCACGAGGCCGTCGCGCGGCTGCACGGCGGTCTGCTGACCGTCGAGCTCCCGAAGATCCGGGAGAAGCGCAAGCGGCGGCGGATCCTCGTGATCGAAGAGGACGAGGGAGACGAAACGTCGTGAGCAAGAACAGGGAATCGAACCGGTCCGCCGGAGACGAGGACCGCGCCCGGCGCCAGGGAGCCCAGGCGTCCGCCCCCGGGACGGTGTCGGGAGCGGACGCCGACCTGGAGCCGGCCGGCGAGGCGATCCGGATCCCGGACGTCCTCCCGGTCCTGGCGCTGCGGGACGCGGTCGTCTTCCCCTACATCATCCTGCCCCTCTCGGTGAGCCGCGATTCGAGCGTCCAGGCGGTGGATCGGGCTCTGGCCGAGGACCGGGTGATCCTGCTGGTCTCCCAGCGGGACGCGTCGGTCGAGGACCCCGGGGCGGACGACGTCTACACCGTCGGGACCGCCGGGGTCATCATGCGGATGCTCAAGCTGCCGGACGGCAGGATCCGCATTCTCGTGCAGGGGTTGGCTCGCGTGCGGATCCAGCACCTCTCCCAGACGGACCCCTTCCTCCAGGCCAAGGTGGAGACCATCGAGGCGCGGCTGGAGGACGAGGACGAGGAGACCTCCGGGGGGGAGCTGGCGATCGAGGCGCTGGTGCGGAGCGTCAAGGACAGCCTCGACCGGGTCGCGGCCCTGGGCAAGGCGATCTCCCCCGAGGTCATGGTGATCGCGGCCAACCTGGAGGATCCGGGCCGGCTGGCGGATCTCGCGGCGAGCAACCTGGATCTGCGGCTGGCGGAAGCGCAACGCATCCTGGAGACGATCTCGCCCCGGGACCGGCTGGAACGGGTGAGCGAGCTGCTCAACCGGGAGGTCCAGGTGCTGACCATGCAGCAGGAGATCTCCTCCCAGGCGCGGGGCGAGATGGACCGTACCCAGCGGGAGTACTACCTGCGCCAGCAGCTCAAGGCGATCCAGGACGAGCTGGGCGAGGGCGACGAGCTCGCCCGCGAGATCGCCCTCTACCGGGAGAAGGCCGAGGAACGGGGGATCGAGGGCGAGGCCAGGGATGAGCTCGAACGCCAGATCCGGCGGCTGGAACGGAGCCACCCGGACAGCGCCGAGAGCTCCATCATCCGCACCTACCTCGACTGGCTCACCGGCCTGCCCTGGAACATCTGCTCCGAGGACCACCTGGACCTGGACGACGCCCAGCGGGTGCTCGACGAGGACCACTACGACCTGGAGAAGGTCAAGCAACGGATCATCGAATACCTGGCGGTGCGCAAGCTCAAGAGCGACACCCGGGGACCGATCCTCTGCTTCGTCGGCCCCCCGGGCGTCGGCAAGACCTCCCTGGGCCGTTCGATCGCCCGGGCGGTGGGACGGAAGTTCGTGCGCGTCTCGCTCGGCGGGGTCCGGGACGAGGCGGAGATCCGCGGCCACCGCCGCACGTACGTGGGGGCGCTCCCGGGACGGATCATCCAGGCGATCCACCAGGCGGGCACGTCGAACCCGGTCTTCATGCTCGACGAGATCGACAAGCTCGGGGCCGACTTCCGCGGGGATCCGTCGTCGGCGCTGCTGGAGGTGCTCGACCCGGAGCAGAACGCCACCTTCCGGGACCACTATCTGGGGGTCGAGTACGACCTCTCGCGGGTGATGTTCATCGCCACCGGCAACCTGCTGGAGCCCATCCAGCCGGCCTTCCGGGACCGCATGGAGATCCTGCGGCTCTCGGGGTACACCGAGGAAGAGAAGCTGGTGATCGCCCGGCGGCACCTCATCCCCAAACAGCTCGAGGAGAACGGGCTGGGCCCGCCCCGCGACGCCGTACCGGACGGCGAGGGCGGCGGCGAGGGGGTCGGGATTCCGGTCGGGCCCCCGGTCGAGCTGACCGACGGGGCGCTGCGCAAGGTGATCTCCAGCTACACCAAGGAGGCCGGGCTGAGGAACCTGGAGCGGGAGCTGGCCTCCATGTTCCGCAAGGTGGCGGTCGACGTGGCCCGGGGGGAAACCCCGGCCGGGGAGGCGGCGACCCGCAAGATCGACGCCCGGCAGGTCGAGGCGATGCTCGGCCCCAGCCGCCACTACAGCGAGGAGCTCCTCGGCCGGGACCGGGTGGGCGTGGCCACGGGCCTCGCCTGGACCGCCGCGGGAGGCGACCTGATGTTCATCGAGGTGGCGGCGGTCTCCGGCTCGGGCAAGCTGCGGCTCACCGGTCAGCTCGGCGAGGTGATGAAGGAGTCGGGGCAGGCGGCGCTCTCGTTCGCGAGGAACTGGGCCGAAACCGGGGCGGCCGAGATCCCCGAGTCCCGCCGCCGGTTCTTCGCCGAGCACGACGTCCACGTCCACGTGCCGGCCGGCTCGGTGCCCAAGGACGGCCCGTCGGCCGGGATCACCATCGCCACGGCGCTGCTCTCCGTGCTCACCGGCCGACCGGTGCACCGGAGGGTGGCGATGACCGGCGAGATCACGCTGCGCGGCGACATCCTGCCGATCGGCGGGGTCAAGGAGAAGGTCCTGGCCGCTCGCGGCGCCGGGGTCGAGACGGTGATCATGCCTCGCCTCAATGAGCGGGACCTGGAGGAGATCCCCGGCCACCTGAAGAAGGGTTTGACCTTCCACCTGGTCGACGCCATCGGCGAGGTGCTGGATCTCGCGCTGCTGCCGAAGACGAGCCCGGCCGGGCCCCGGCCCCGGAAGCGCCCCGGGCGGCGGGCGGAGCGCGCGGGAACGGCCCGCTCCACCGCCCGTCCCCGCTCCACGCGGCCCGGAAACGGGGACCCCCCGTGAACGGTCGGGCGGAGAGCGGAGAGGACCGGTTGATCGGCTGGCTCAGGGGTTCGCTGCAGCGCGGAGGGAAGGCCGACCTCCTGGGCGACGACGCGGCGCTGTTCCCGGGGTCCCCGGGAACGATGGTCGCGACGGTCGATTCTCAGGTGGCGGGGGTCCACGTGCCGGAGGACCTGGACGCGGGCCTGCTCGCCGCCAGGCTCCTGCACGTCAACCTCTCGGACCTCGCAGCCATGGGCACGGCGCGCTCCCGCTCCGAGGAGAGCGCGAGCACCTGGTGCCACGCCCTGGTCACCCTCGCCACGCCCGAAGCGTTCGACCACCGGCACTTCTTCTCGGTGCTCCTCGACGAATGCGCCGCGGCCGGCGTGGCGCTCGCGGGCGGCGACCTGGCGTCGAGCCGGACCCTGACCGCCACCATGACGCTGATGGCGCACCAGCCCGACGGCTGGCGCCCGGTCCGGCGCAGCGGGGCTCGCCCGGGGGACGCGCTCTGGATCGGGGGCACCGTCGGGGAGTCGGGCGCCGGGCTCCGCCTGCTCCGGCGAGGAGCGCGCCTGACCGCCCACGGCGAACGGGCCCACGTCTTCCTGCCACCGGAGCTCCGCGGGGACGGACCGGTGGCCGACGCCGCCCGCCGGGCGGTGCGCCGCCATCTGCGCCCCCGCGCCCAGCTCGAGCTCGGCGCCTGGCTGTCCTCCCGGCCCGAGGGGGAGCACCCGGCGGGGCTGGACCTTTCGGACGGCGCGGCGCGGGATCTTCCCCGGCTGGCGCGGGAGAGCGGGGTCGGTCTGGAGCTCGACGCCGCGGAGCTCCCCCTGTCGGAGGGGTTCACGGAGCTGTGCGCCGCCCTGGAGTCCGATCCGATCGACCTCGCCCTGGGGGGCGGAGAGGACTACGTCCTGGCGTTCGCCCTGCCGGAAGGGGTGCAGCCCCCCACCCGGTTCCGGTGCCGGCGGGTGGGGCGGGTACGGCGGGAGAAGGAGCTGGTGCTGGTGAGGAACGGGAAGCGGGAAGCGTGGCCGGAGATGGGCTGGGACCATCTGGGGTAGGAATCGACCAAGACCGAGATCGTGACGATCCTCTGGATCTCCCCTCCAAACCCCCCGGTCCCCCTTCCTCCCCTCGCGGGGAGGTAGGGGGCGCCACCACCCGGAGCTCGCGTCGGGCCGCCCGGAGCTCTGGTCGGTTGGCGGCGAAGCTGTCTGCGCGGCAGGGCCCCGTGCAAGCGTTCCTCTCTCGCCGGCGGGGCTCAGCGCTTGATGGTCACCTTGAGCGGCTTCTTGAACTGCTTGACCAGCTCGCGGATCTGCTTTTCCAGGTCCGCGTTGGAGCGCTCCAGGGCATCGATCCGGCGGGCGAGATCGCCGTTGCTGGCCGCTGCCGCGCGCGCCGGTCGGCGGCCCCTCCTGGCGGGCGCGGCCGACTTCTTCTTGCGGCCGCGCGGGCTCTCCGAGCGGATCTGTTGGAAGACTTCGATCGCTTCCGGGTAGAACCGGCGGGAACGGCCGGACCCCTTGTGGGGGATGCGATCCTTGTAGAGCTTCACGTAGCGGACCAGGGTGGGATAGGAGATGTTGGTCTCCTCCGCGATCTTGGTCAGCGTCAACAGCCCTTCCGTGCTCTTCTTCTTCTTTTTCGGCCGCCCCGGCGCCTTCTTGCTCTCGCTCTTCGGGGGACGTCCCCGGCGCTTGACGTTTTCCTTCTTGATCTGCTTGAAGACGGGGAGGGACTCCTCCGGATATCGCTGCGTCCGGCCTTCACCGACCGAGGGAATACGATCCTGGTAGCTCTTCTTGTATCGTTGCAGGGTGGGCATCGAGATGCCCGTCTTTTTCGACACCTCGGTCAACGTATAGAGTTTCTTCTCCGAGTTGTCCGCCGGCTCATCAGCCATGTCCAGTGCCTCCTCTCATCGAAATGAAACGTCGCGAGACGAATCGTCCTGTACCCTCCTGATCGTGGATAGTATAAACGCAATATTAACCGAGTCAAGACCTCGACCCCAAGAAAAGGAAATGAACGAGATCGATCGAAAACAAACCTACCGAACCGCTCGGCGCGAGATCGAGGCGATCCTCGAGGGTTGTGACGACCCGATCACCGCCATGGCCACGGTGGCTTCCGTGGTCCACGACAGGCTCCCCTACGCGAGCTGGACCGGGTTCTACCGGGTCGTCGGCCCCGAGCTGCTGCGGGTCGGGCCGTACCAGGGGCCGGTGGGATGTCTGGAGATCCCCTTCGGCCGGGGGGTCTGCGGGGCCGCCGCCCGCGAGCGTCGCACGCAGCTCGTGCCCGACGTGCACGCCTTCCCGGGGCACATCGCCTGCGACGCGGAGGCCCGTTCGGAGGTGGTGGTGCCGGTGTCGAACCCGGCCGGCGAGCTGGTGGCGGTGCTCGACGTGGACTCCCACACGCCCGCCGCCTTCACCGAAGAGGACGCCGCCGGCCTGG
>JASFUJ010000265.1:0-5531 GCA_050050355.1 Acidobacteriota bacterium | reverse complement strand
GGGCTCCCCTCCGCCGAGCCGCGGAAGGGCTCTATCATGGGGCCGCGTCTCGTCCCGGAGAGTCCCGGAGACGAGAGCGACTCAGAGCACGAGGGGAGGACTGCGTGAGCCGAAAGAAGGACCGGCGGCGGGGCCGGGACGAGCCGGACGATTCCGAGCTCTTCGAGAGCGCGCTGGGCGACGTCGAGCCGCTGGGAGGACCGCGCCGCGTGGTGCCGCGGCCGGGGAGGCGCAGGGGGCGGCGCGCCGCCCGCGGGCGCCTTCGCGCCGAGCGGGTCCGCTTCTCCGTCGAGCGGATCGGCAACCGGGTCGCGGGCCTGGCCCCGGGTGCCGACGCGGAGGATCTGGCCCGCCTGCGCGCCGGTGAGGTGCCGCCGGACTTCATCGTCGACCTCCACGGCTTCGACGAGCTCGAGGCCCGTGGCATGGTCCGGGACACCCTGCGCCGGGCGCGGCGCTCGGACCTGCGCTGCGTCAAGGTGATCCACGGCCGGGGCGTCGGCTCGGGCGGCGATCCGGTGTTGAAGGAAGCGCTCCCCGGCTGGCTGGAGGAGCCGCCCCTCGGCTCCTGGATCGCGGCGTTCGCCTCGTCTCCCTCCCGCCACGGCGGTCCCGGATCGACGCTCGTCCTGCTGTGGGAGTGAGGGGGGATCGGCATGCCCCGGGGCACGCCGATGTCCTGGGTGTGTGGGCAGGGGCGGTTCGCCCGCCGAGCCGGGAGATCTTCCCGGCCCGGCGGGCAAAACCGGCCGATCAGAACCAGTAGGTCAGGCCGATCTCCGCGCTGAGCGGATCGACCCCGAGCTCCTCGCTCGCGACCGGCGTGGTCACGTCCACCGAGAAGTCGGTGTACCGGGCCCCCAGATGGAGACCCCACTGGCTGTTGGTGCCGAAGGGCCAGTCGAGACCGAGCTGGACCCCCCACAGGACGTCGCCGTCGAACTCGGCGTCGACCCGCTGGCCGAAGGCGCTGTACTGGCCGTCGTCCAGGCTGCCGTAGCCGACGAACGGACCGATGTAGAAGTCCGCGGGGCTGTCCGGCGTCAGGTGGAGGTTCGGACCGAACGACAGCTCCCAGTAGCCCAGGGTGTCGTCGTCCAGAGCCCAGTCCGGCCCGATGTCGATCGTGAACTCGCTGTCGAGCTGACCGAACAGGCCGCGGCCTTCGAGGCCCCACCGGTCGTTGAAGAAGTACTCGAATCCGGCGCCGACGCCGTAGCCGTTGTCCAGGTTGCCGTGGCCCCGGAACGGCACCCCGCCCGGCAGGGTCGTGGCGCCCCGGACCTCGTCGTCGTCCGGATCGATCCACGCGCCGAAGAACCGGAAGGCCCAGGCGGCGGTGACCTCGACGCCCGCCTCGCAGGTGGCCGTCTCGCCCGCCTCGTTGGTGGCGGTCCCGGCCACGGTGTAGCTGCCGGCGCGCGAGAATTTCACGGTCTCGGACGCACCGCTCACCATGGGCTCGGGCATCGCGTTGCCGTTCTCGTCGAGAACCTGCAGCTCCAGGCCGCCTTCGGCCCAGTGGCCGGTGACGTTCACGTCGACCGAGTCGCCGGCGCGGATCTCGGACGGCGTCACGCTGATGTCGCACTCCGGCGGCGGCGCCACGCAGAGCGGATCGGGGCTCGCGGTCTCGGTGCAGGTCTCGGTGCCGGCCGAGCGCGTCTCGGAGCTGGTCTCCACCAGGCCCAGGTTCAGGCAGACCTTCGGCACCACGAACACGTAGGTGGTGACCGTCTCGGTGCCCTCGGCCTCGGCGGTGGCGGTGAAGGTGTAGTCGCCCGTGTAGGGCTCGGCCACCGAGCCGCTCCAGGTGGTGCCGGAGCCGTCGATCAGGGTCTCGGTGCCCTCGGGCCCGTCCATGGTCACCCGCACGCCGGACGAGCTGCCGGACGCGTCCACGCTGACGGCGGCGGTCCGTCCGTCGCAGTCGACGTCGAGCGCGCAGCGCGGGTTCCCCGGCCGGCGATCGGTCACCACCGGGACGGTGATCTCGAAGGCGTCGTTGTGGCGGCGGGCGGCCACGCAGACGTCGGTGACGGCCATCGGCTCACCCTTCTTCCGGAACGCCATCCAGCGCATGGTCTGGCCGCGCTGGATCTCGGTCTCGTCGATGCGGGTACCGGACCGGACGGTCTCGAACAGCGGGTCGGCGACGTGCCCGAGGCCCTGCGCCTCGAGCAGGGCGCGCAGGTCGGCCTCGTACGTCTCGAACTGCTCCTGGAGCGCGACGATGGAGCCGGCCCCGTCCTTCGCGAACGGGTGCACGTCCCACCGTCCCACGCGATGCTCTTTCTCGAAACCGGGGCAGACCTTCTGCTGTCCGACGGCCTGCTCCTGGGCGATCGCCGGGCCGGCCGCCAGCACGCAGACGGCCATCAGGGCGACCGCGACTACGCTGCAGATGCGGTGCGATGCTCTTCTCATGAGTCCCTCCTCCTGCTTGGGTCCACGGGTCGGATGCGTCGGATCATTCTCCCGCATACGGTAAGCAAACCTCGGACCGCATCGGCCCGAGGTCGAGCAGATTCCTCCTCCGAAGCCTGCACGACAGGACTGCGTGACCGCGGTGCTGCCGCGCAGGATCCTAGTGTAGCGGATTCCGGCCCCGCCGTAGCACAACGATTTACGAATCGTCACGACCCGTGGTCCGGGCGGCCGCGGTCGCATCCGCGGGGGAGCATCGGGCGCTCGTCGCATCTCTTCATGATCAGCAGTCCCGCAATCGTCGGATTACGCACTGTCATGAGATGAAGAGACCGGTTCCTCCTCGGAGGAACCGAACGATTCCACAGGAGACCGACCATGCGAGCCATCGAATCCCACGCGACGCCGGAGGATCTCCGTCTTCTCGCTCGTGGCGGTATCGCCGATCCGGAACGCGCCGGTGCCTCCGCGGAGGGCCTCGGCTCCGCCCGCGGGATGGACCGGGTGCGGGAGCACCTGCGGAGCGGCTGCCCCCGCTGCGCCTCCGACCTGCGACACGCCACCGTCCGGGAAGCGCCCTCGCTGCGCCGCCTGATCGCCGAGACCTTTCTCACCTCGGAGGAGCCGGCGACCGGCGTCATCTCCGAGCTGGCCGGCCGCGCCACGGCGTGGGCGACCCTGCTCGAGGCCGAACGGGCCACGGCGCCGGAGCTCGAAGAGATCTTGCTGGCCATGCCGCCGGGGGAACGGCCCGAAACGATCCGAACCGGTGCCCGGTTCCACAGCCTGGGCCTGGTCCACCATCTGATGGCGCGCGCCCGCGACGAGGGATTCCGGGACCCCTCCCGGGCGGCCTGCCTGGCGGAGCTGGCCGTGGAGGCCGCCGAGTCCCTGCAGGAGGGCACCTACCCCGTCAGCTTCTCGGCCGAGGCCCGCGCCCTGGCCTGGGCCACCCTGGGCAACGCTCTGCGGGTGACCTCCGACCTGTTCGGCGCCGAGCGCGCCTTCCGTTCGGCCGAAGCCCACCTGGCCGCCGAGGCCGAGCATCCGGTGGCGCGGGCGGAGGTGCTGAGCCTGCTGGGCTCGCTCCGCTTGAGCCAGGCGCGATACGTCGAGGCCATGACGGTGCTCTCCGTCGCGGTCGAGATCTACCGGACCTTCGGGGAGCGGCGTCAGGAAGGCAAGGTCCTGATGAAGATGGCCAAGGCGGCCGGCGAGGCCGGCGAAGCGGACCAGGCGGTGGCCCTGCTCGAACGGGCCGAGACCCTCCTCGATCCGGCCGCGGACCGCAAGCTCCTGCTGTACGCGCGCCACGGCCGGGCCGCCTGGCTCCGGGACGCGGGCAGGAGCCGCGAAGCCGCGGAGCTCTTCGAGGAGCTGCGGCCCGAGTACGAGGCCGAGCTCGGCGACTTCTTCTCGCAGCAGCGGTTCGACTGGGTCGGCGCACGGATCGCCTGGTCCAGCGGCGAGCTGGAGCGCGCGGAGCGGGAGCTGAAGCAGGTGCGCGGCGCGTTCGAAGAGCGCGAAGAGGCGTACGACTTCGCGCTGGTCAGCCTCGATCTGGCCACGCTCTACCTGGAGCAGGGACGGACCGCGGAGGTGCGCCGGCTCGCCGAGGAGATGCTCCCCATCTTCACCTCCCGGCGCATCCACCACCACGCCCTCGCCGCCCTGGTGCTGTTCCAGCGGGCGGCCGAGGCGGAGACGGCGACGGTCGACTTCGTGCGCGACCTCGCGACGTTTCTGCACCGGGCTCGTCACAACCCCTACCTGGCGTACGAACCGGCACCGTGAGGTCACACTCCCGGACCGACCATGCTCAGACACATCATTCACATCATTCGGGCGGTGGACGTGACGCCCCGCCCGCACAAGGAGGATCCCTGATGCATTTCTCGCGCTCCTGCTTCGCAGTGACGCTCTGCCTCGCTCTGCTCGTCCTCGCCGTGCCGGCGGCCCATGCCGAGTCTCCGGCCACCCGGCCCGGAACGACGCTCACCGGAACCTGGTCGGACTGGATCCAGGAGGCCTGGACCGTGCTCCTGCCCTGGACCGCGAGCTCCCAGGGCGAGAACCGCTCGGCGAGCGAGCGCGACGCTCCCGCTCCGGCGACGCGTGTCATCGGCCTGGACACCACCTGTGATCCGGCCACCACGGAGCACGGCTGCACGATCGATCCGGACGGTTGATCCTCCGTCCGGAGGCGAGGTCCGGAATCCCAGGGACCCTCCTCCCGGCCGCTCGCGGACGGCCGGAATGAAGCCGTGCGCGGACCGGTTGATGAGCTTGACGCGCGTGGTGGCTCCGGCCGCCACGCGATTCGTGTGTCCAGACATCCGATGACGACCAGGGAGGTCCATTGAGCAAGGAAGAGCCACTCGAATTCGAAGGACGGGTCGACGACGTCCTCGGCAACGGCAACTTCAAGGTTCTGCTGGAGAACGGGCACGAAGTCCTCGCCCGAATCGCCGGCAAGATGCGCCGCTTCCGGATCCGGGTCCTGCCCGGGGACCGCGTCAAGCTGGAGGTCTCGCCCTACGACCTGAACCGGGGCCGGATCGTCTACCGCTACCGCAACTGAGCGCGTCGTCCTCCGGCCCCCGGGGCGTCCCCCCGACGCCCCGGGCAGCCGAGCCCCCCTCCCGCCGACGGCCGGGTCCTTCGACTCCCGGGTGCAGCCGAGCCGGCTGCACCGCCGCCTCCTGACATCCGCGTCCTGCAACCCCTGACAGCCATGTCAGGGATGACGGAGCCGCTCCCTCTCCCACGCCACGGGCGGCGCACCGTCCCCACCGCGAGCCGACCGGCTGTCAGCGGCCTTCATCCCCTGTCCCGACAACCTGTTGCGCGCCCCGGCGCGCCCTGCTCCGGTGCGCTCCGCGCCGGCAGCACCCGCCCTGCCACGCCGTCCGCCGGGCGGCACACCGTTTGCTCGACCTCCGTCCAGACCGACGGAGTGACCGCCATGCGCACCCACCGCCCTCTTTCGCCGTCCAGCCTGATCTTCGGTCTCGTGACCCTCGGAGCGCTCGCGGTTTGGATCGCACCGGGGATCGCACCGGGGATCCCGCCGGACACGGAGGCGGCGCCGGAGGCTTCCGGCA
>JASFUJ010000264.1:0-5531 GCA_050050355.1 Acidobacteriota bacterium | reverse complement strand
AACGTCACCACCTACACCTACTCCGACCGGGACCTCCTCACCCACGAGCTCTCCGACGCCTTCGTCGACCCGGCCGCCACCTGCAACCCGCCCCCCGCCTGCGACCCGGGCTGCGGCTGCACGGCCCACGCGTACGACGAGCACGGCGAGTTGGTGTCCACGACCGACGCCCGGGGACTGACCATCACCCGCACCCTCGACGCCCTGGACCGGGTGACCTTCGTCGACTTCCCCGAAGACAGCCTGGACGTGACGTCCACCTACGACACCCAGCCCACCGCCTGCGGCGGCACCAGCGTCCCGGTCGGACGGCTCGGATCGATCGAGCGCGACGGCCAGGCGGTGGACTTCTGCCACGACCGCTTCGGCCGCCTGACCCGGGACGGAGAGCTCACGTATCAGTACGACGACAACGGCAACCCCACCGCCATCGGCTATCCTGGAGGCGTGAGCGCCAGCTTCGGCCACGACTTCGCCGACCGGCCGGTCTCCCTCTCGGTCACCAGCCCTGGGGGGACCGAGCCGGTGGTCTCCGCGGCCGGCTACCTGCCGGGCGGCCCGCTGGCGAGCCTCGCCCTGGGCAACGGGATCACCGAGAGCCGGGCCTATGACGGCCGCTACGCCCCGGCGGGGATCTCCCTCTCAGCCCCGGTTGATCCGGTGGGCCCGGCCGGCCGCAGCTTCACCTACACGACCGACCCGGTCGGAAACATCCTCGAGATCGTCGAGCGGGGCACCTGCTCTGCGGCTCCGCTGGTCCTGGAGAACCAGACGGTGACCAGCACCGAGACCTACACCTCCTGCTCCGACCTCGAAGCCGGCAACGGCTTCGCCGTCGAGTCCCCGGGCGACGTGCGATTCGAAGCCGCCGGCCGGGTCATCCTGAGCGACGGATTCTCGGTGGGCGACGGCGCCCGCTTCGTCGCCGCGCCCCGGACGCCGCAGGAGCTCTCCCGGCGGACCTACACCTACCAGAACGTCCAGTACTTCCTGTCCTCCGCCACGGGCCCCTGGCCCGAGGACCTGACCTGGACCTATGACGAAATCGGCAACCGCCTGACCGAGACCCGGGACGGCAGCACCGACGCCTACCAGTACGCCACCGACTCCGCCGCCGGCAACACCCCCATCCTGGAGCAGATCGTCCTCGGCATCGGCGGCACCCGGGCCTACACCTGGGGCGCCGCCGGGCACCTGACCCAGGTCGCCGCCGGGGCCAACGTCCTCGACTTCGCCACCGACACCGCCGGTCGGCTCTCCGGCGTCACCCGCTCGGCAGCAGGGGAGGCCGTGTCGTTCCTCTACGACGGCCGGAGCTTCCTCCGGCGGGCCGAGCAGACAGCCAGCGGCACCGCCTCCGTCGAGCCCGTCTACGACTCCGCCGGCCGCCTGCACGCCTTGCGAAAGAAGTCGTCCTCCACCGCCCCCGAGGCGCTCACCCTCGTCTTCTACCTGGCGGGCCGCCCGGTGGCTCAACTCGAGATCGATCCCTCCGGCACCGAGACCTGGACCTACCTCACTCCCGACCACCTGGGCACTCCGCTCCTGGCGACCGACGCCACCGGCGCCCTCGTCTGGCAAGGCGGCTTCGAGCCCTTCGGCCGCGACTCCCAGGAGGCCACCCCCGCCGGGGCCCTGGAAAACGACATCCCCCTCCGCCTCCCCGGCCAGTGGACCGACAGCACCTGGACCGACGCCACCTCCGGGGCGGGGGTCTACTACAACGTCCACCGCTGGTACATGCCGGGGGTCGACAGGTACACGAGGCGCGATCCTCTCGGTCTGCGTTCGCCCTTGAATCTCTACTTGTATGCAGAGGGCAATGCGCTTCGGTTCATTGATCCTCTCGGCCTTCGCTCGATTCTCTATGACGGCTGTGAGGTGGTGTTCTACGACGACGACGGCAACGTAGTCACCCGGTGTCCTGCGACCTCGGGAAGACCAGGTACGACGGTGGCGGACCAAGATAGTCCCTACAGGGGACCAATCCCCGAGGGCACCTACACCCTGAAGCCCACGGAGTGTTCCGGCGGACCGATTCGGTCGATCCCGAGGCGGCTCTTCTTCGGCGATTGGGGAATCTATCGGGTGCCACTGCATCCCACGGACGACACCGACACCAAAGGGCGGGACGGGTTCTTCATGCACGGTGGGGAGGACCCCGGGAGTGCCGGATGTGTCGATATCCAGGACTGTGACACCTTCATGTGCAAGTGGGCGAACCAACGCCCCAACGACCAGATCACCGTCCGCGTGGAGTATGGTGAGAAGGGAGTCTGCAACTGATGCGCGGCCCGGGCCAGACCCGCCGCTCCGTGCTGGTTACAGGAGCCGGCCTTGCTCTCGTGGTGATGGGGATCGAGCTCTTTCTCTTCCTCTCGCGTCGACAAGGCGGACCTCAATGGACTACCTTCGTCTTGATGCTTGCCGGTTTTGGGGTTATGGCAATGGGTCCCCCTCTTCGACGAGCTATGGCCTTGGGAATCTGGACGCGTCTGGGCGCGGTGCTTCTCTTAGGTGGCTACATCACAACCTTGGCGTTCATTCGTTATCCCGGCCTGGCCAAAGATATCGAGCCCACGGCAGTCAACGTGTTTGCGTACTTCGGTAGGATCGCTGCAGCGCTTTCGTTGGCAGTGCTGGTGGCGTCACTCCCTCGCCTTGTTCTTGAAAACCCTCGATTTTCCGCGGGCAAGTTCCACTCAGGGAAGGAACTCAGAAGGAGTTGACGTACGTCTACGACTCCAAGGCCAACCTTTCAGGTGTACAACGTGCACCGCTGGTACGCACCCGGCACCGGGAGGTACACGAGACCAGACCCTCTGTTACCTGGGCACTCAGGATCAGTCCAGCGTAGTCCCTTAGGCCCTGGAGATGTTCTCTTCAGCTCAATTCGAGCTTCCTACTACGAGTATGCTGGCTCTGATCCGCTGGGCCTGATCGATCCTCTTGCCCTCCGGGGTGGGGCGAATCTCGGCGGGTACCAGCTTCGGATCTGGGGCTATTGTCAAATCTTGTGTATGGCGGGTTCGATTCAGGCGGCGATCCTGTCCTCGCGGACTCCATCGATGAAGCGGACGTCACGGATGACGTCGGCGACGAGCTTGTACCCCTGAAGCCTCCTCCAGTTGGCTTGTGCGGCCTTGCAGAGCTTGAAGACCATGGCGAGCATGGTGCGTCGGCTCAGGCAGTTGCGGGTCTTGGCGGTGCGCAGCCTGACGGTGGCGAAGGTCGACTCGACGGGGTTGGTCGTGCGCAGGTGCACCCAGTGCTCGGCCGGGAAGTCGTAGAAGGCGAGCAGCTCCGTGCGATCCTTCTCGAGGCACGCCACGGCCTTCGGATACTTGGCCCGGTAGGTCTCGACGAACAGGTCGAAGGCCTTGTTCGCCTCCTCGCGGGTCTCGGCCATCCAGATGTCGTGAAGGGCCTGCTTGGCCTTGGGCTGGAGCGATTTCGGCATCTTGTTGAGCACGTTGGCGGTCTTGTGCACCCAGCAGCGCTGCTGGCGGGTGTTGCCGAAGACCTTCCGGAGCGCCTTCCAGAAGCCCAGAGCCCCGTCGCCCGTGGCGAGCTTGGGCTCCAGGGTCAACCCCTTGGCCTCGAGCCGTCGCAGCAGCTCGAGCCAGGACTGCTCGCTTTCGCGATAGCCCTCCTCGACCGCGACCAGCTCCTTGCGCCCGTCCTCGGTCGCGCCGATGATCACCAGCATGCAGAGCTTCGCGTCGTCCATGCGCGCCGTGCAGTGGATGCCGTCCACCCACAGGTAGACGTAGCGCTTGCCTTCCAGGCTTCGGTCCCGCCACGCGGCGTGCTCGGCCTCCCAGTGCGACTTCAACCGGCTGACGGTCGAGGCCGACAGGCCCGGTGCTCCAGGGCCCAGAAGCGCCTCGAGCGCGTCCGAGAACCCTCCGGTCGAGATCCCTCGCAGATACAGCCAGGGCACCAGCTCCTCGACGCTGCGCGCCTTGCGCAGATAGCGCGGCACCAGCTTCGACGTGAACCGCAGCGGGCCGTCTTCGTCCGGCGCCCGGTCGCGGACCCGCGGAACCCGCACACCGACCCCGCCGATGCCGGTCTGCACCTTGCGCTCCGGAAGGTAGCCGTTGCGCACCAGCCGGGCGCTCCCATCCTCCCGCTCAGACTGAAACTCCTTCAGAAACCCCGCCACCTCGGCCTCCAGCGCCTCGACCAGCAGTCGGCGGGCTCCCTGGCGAATCACCTCGCTCAACGTGTCCCTCGTCGTCTCGATCCCCGCATCCAGCGGGACTACGGTACTCTTCTCCACGGCGTATCCTCCCAGTGTGTGGGTCGAATCCAACGTCTTGAGCCGGATTCAGGATACGCCACCTTCCTCACCTCCCGTACACAACTTTCGACACTAACCCCTGAGCGAACGGCTGAAGGCGGACCGGATCCAGGAACACCTCAAGGAGCTTCCCGGCGGGCCGCCGGCGTACGTGCACCTTCCGAAGACATCGGCGGCATCGAGGCTCCCCTTCTCGGATCGAACTGCGGCCGCAGGGAGATCGGGCGGGGCGGGGTGATCAGGCTCGAAGCCAGTGGGAAGCGCAGCCACAGGCGGAGCGCCACGCTGGCTTCCTTATCTGCGGGAGGGAGGGGCCGGACTGGCCCGGCGAGAGCGCCTCGGCAGAGCCGACGAAGCCCGGGGTGGGGCGCGTGTCCGACGACGTGGACGCCTCAGTCGCCGGCCCCGCCCCCGCCGCCGCTTGGGGCGGGCTCCGGCGAAGACGAGAGGCCCCAGCCGCGAAGCACCCCACGCCGGGCCGGTGTTCCGGTGGCCACAGACGACACGGTACGGCAGAGGGCCGGTCCGGCCCCGATGGTGGGGAGATCCAGATCGACCGGCACGGTGGCCGCAGGCCACGGTGCCTGCCCAAGCTATCCGACTGATCCGACAGATGTGTGCTGCTTACGGAACCGTCCCGAGCTACGGCCGAGGCGGTCCGATGCGCTCCCACTTACGGCCCGACTCCTGAGTCGGTGGCATCCGCGGATCTTGCGGCTCGATCGTTACCTGACGAGGATCGGGCACCTGACCCCCACGGGGCCCCCGCTCGATGTATTCGCCGGCACGCTTCGGCGTCTCTCCTGGCTTCTGCAAGTCACCCATTGGAATCTCCTAGAACTGGATCTTCGAGGCCATCCACTCCTTTGCTGCAGCTCCCAGCATGTCGTCCCAGGTCGAGAATCGGGTCTTTTCTGCGACGAAGCGATTCCACTCAGCGTCAGGAATCGCCTCAAAGTCCTTTGAACTCTCGACTTTGTAGCCGCTGGCGCTAAACATCTCTTCGATGCTCCGGAACGACGTGTAGCGAGCCATGAACCGTGGGTGAAACATCTCGTTGAATGGGATGGAGTGCTCCCCAGCGACAGCTGTCAGGCTGCGAGAAAGGGAATCTAGATTTTTCTCGAACTCTTCAAGGCCGTATACTGGCACCTCGTGTACTCCTTTCTTGATGTCGAGGTGAAGGCTAATTATACCACGACTTGTGGGGGAGAAGGATGAGAGA
>JASFUJ010000263.1:0-5546 GCA_050050355.1 Acidobacteriota bacterium | reverse complement strand
ACCCACCTCGTTCGTGCAGACTTCCGGTGACGCGTCGCCTCGAACCGACGAGAGCTCGAGTGGCGACCCGCCGCGACCTCCGTGTGGCGGCGCCCCCTGCCTCCCCGCGAGGGGAGGAAGGGGGACAGTGGGTTTGGAGGGGTGATCCGGAGGATCATCGAGGTCGATCGGGGCGGCGTACCCGGTGGATCGAGCAAACTTGACACAATCGTCACGAACCCGGACTTTGCAGATGTCCGGAGCCGTCCCATGAACATCCTGTTTCTGACCCAGACCTACCCGCGCTTCGCCACCGACACCTCGGGGCCGTTCATCCAGGACCTGGCCCGGGGGCTGGTGCGCGGAGGGGACCGGGTGACCGTGCTCGCCCCCCACGCCGAAGGCCTGCCGGCCACCCGGGACGACGACGGAGTGATGCTCCGCACCTTCCGCTATGCGCCGGAGCGCTGGGAGCTGCTCGGCTACAGCCGCAGCCTGGAGCGGGACGAGAGCATGAAGGCCGGAGCGCTCCTGGTCACTCCGCTCTACCTGCTGGCCGCCTGGCGGGCCCTCTCCCGGGAGCTGAGCCGGGCGCCGAGCCGGGAACCGTCGGCCGGGGGCGCTCGGGAGGCTCGTCCGTACGACCTGGTCCACGCCCACTGGGTGGTGCCCAACGGCCCGCCCGCCTGGCCGGTGGCACGGCGCACGCCGCTGGCGATCGGCCTCCACGGGAGCGACGTCTTCCTGGCCGAGCGCCCGGGGGCGCGAACGCTGGTGCGCGCGGTGCTGCGGCGCACCCGTCTGCTGACCGGCTGCTCGCCGGAGCTGGTGGAGCGGGTGGCGGCCCTCGGGCCCGGCCCCGCGTGGAGCCCCGAACGGGCCGCCGAGCGCTGCCGGGTGATCCCCTACGGCGTGGACGTGGAGCGCTTCGCGCCCGACCCGGCGCGCCGCCCGATCTGGCGCCGGCGGCTGGGGGTGCCGGACGGAGCCCCGCTGGTGCTCTCCGTCGGGCGGATGGCGACCAAGAAGGGGTACCACGTCCTGATGGAGGCCCTGCCGGAGCTGTTGCGGCGGCATCCGGAGGCCCACTTCGTGCTGGCCGGGGGCGGCGACCGGCTGGAGGAGTGGCGGCGCCGGGCGGCGGAGCTCGACGCGGGGTCGGAGCGGATCCACTTTCCGGGGGTCGTGCGGCGGGACACCCTGCCCGACCTCTACCGGGCCGCGGACCTCTTCGTGCTGCCGGCGGTGCACGACCCCAAGGGGAACGTGGACGGTCTGCCGAACGTGATCCTGGAGGCGATGGCCACCGGCCTGCCGGTGGTGGCCTCCGGCATCTCCGGGATCCCGCTGGCGGTAGTACCCGAGGAGACCGGCCTGCTGGTCCCGGAGCAGGATCGGTCGGCGCTCGTCTCGGCGCTGAGCCGTCTGCTCGACGATTCCGCCGCTCGCCGCGCCTGGGGCGACGCGGCGCGGTGCAGGGCCGAGCGGGAGCTCACCTGGGACGCCGTCGCGACGCGCTATCGGGAGGGGTACGAAGCGGCCCTGGACGGAAGCGGAAGTTGACGGAATCCTCCGATAAAACCTTTAATACGGTATACTCCCCGGAGTCGACCTGAGATCTGATTCATCGAAAGAGACTGATGCGGCAGGCGGTTCGTCGTGTTGCCGCGGAAGAGGGGAGTGCCATGAAGAAATCTGCAATATTCAATATTTCACTGGCTGTGATCCTCGTCGCGGGCGTCGGAGCTTCGATCGTGGCGACGGTTCGGGCGGACGATGCGGGAGAGACCCCGGTCTCCGAACAGTCGGGGGAGATCACCTTCAACACGCAGACGAAGGTGGTGGGGGCTCAGCCGGAGAAGTACCGCGTGCCCTACGGGTCCGAGCTGGAGCTGACCCTCGACCTCAAGGTCACCGGCTCGGGGGAGGCGGAGCTCGCCAACCCGCCGGTCGAGTTCCCCCACGGGGGTCCCCCCGACTTCCGGGTGCGCAGGGTCAGCCCGACCCGGGTGGTCCTGACGGAGAAGAACGACAACCAGAAGCCGGGCGAGGACGACGAGTACTACTTCAAGGCGCGCGTCTCGTACGACGGCGAGGTCTACAAATCGCCGGACCCGACGATCATCAACGAGGGACCCCCCGGCGGCTCCTGAGCCGTTGGATCACCCGGGCTCGGCCGACCCCAGCAGCCGTTTGAACTCGGGGTCGTCTCGCAGGTCGTCGAACCAGGGGAACCGGAACCAGACCGGCTCGTAGCCGAGCTCCAGGGCTCGGCGAGAGTTGACCAGGGCCGACCGGTCCTCGCCCACCAGGGCGTAGACCACCGCCGCCTCGAACGCGGCCTGGGGGTGTTCCGGCGCCGTCTGGAGGGCCCGCTGGACCAGGACCACGGCGTCCGTCTCCCGGTCCAGGTGGGCGAGAGCCTGCGCCCGCATCGTGAGGATCTGCCAGTTGGACCGGGCCGGGTCGGAGGCCGTCAGATCGAGCACCCGGCGATAGAGCGCGTCCGCTTGCTCCGGCCGGCCCGCCAGCAGCTCGGCGTCGGCCAGATTGAGGACGGCGAACGGGGCGGACGGCTGCTTTTCGAGAGCCAGGAGAAAGACCTCCACGGCCTCGTCGTAGCGCCCCTGAAGCATGTAGGCGACCCCGAGGTTGGTCCAGGCCACCGGACCGGGCGAGCGCTCGGCGCTCTGTTCGTAGAGCTCGACGGCCCGCTCCGGCTGGCCGCTCACCAGCTCCAGTTGGGCGAGCATTCCCCTTCCGTAGTGGGAGTCGGGCGCCCGGTCCAGGAGCTCGCCGAGGGTCTCGCGGGCGGACTCCATCTGCCCTCGGTGCATCTCCATCTGCGCCAGGCGCAGAAGGTTGTCCTCCGAGGGCCGGCGCGAGACCGCTTCGCGCATGAGCTCCAGGGCCCGCTCGAGTCGGCCTTCCCGCTCGACCAGCATGGCGCGCTTGGCCTGGACCTCGGCGTCGTTGGGCTCGAGGCGCTCGAGGGTCTCCACGGCCTCCTGCGCCACGTCCAGCCGGCCGGCCACGATGGCGACGTCGAACAGGGTGAAGAGGGGTTGCGGATCCCGGGGTGACAGGATGCGGGCTTGCTCGATCGCGTCGAAGGCGCGTGTCAGGTCCCGTTCGTCCCGGCTCTCCTGGCGAAAGCGGTCCAGGGCGATCCGCGCCTCGAGGAGGTAGGCGGGGACGAACCGGGGCGAGCTGCGGCGCACCGCGGCGATGCGCTCCAGCAGGTCGCCCAGGTCGGACTCCTCCAGGCGGGTGCGGAACGCCTCGCGAATCCGCAGATACTGCTCGTAGTCGGGGCTCGCCACGTCCAGGGGCTCTCCCGTGTCGCGCAGCCGCCGGTCGCCGTATGCCTGCCGCAATCGGTCTCCCACGGTGTTGGAGAGGGTCAGCAGATCGTCCCGCCGCACCTCGAAGATCTGGGTCCAGAGCAGGCCGCCGTCCGAGCCGCGGATCCGGCTGAGGTTGGCCTGGCAGCTCGTGCCGCCGCAGGTCAGGCGGGCGGTGATCACCTCGTCGGCGGCGAGGGTGCGGGCCAGCTCGACCGACGTCCCCTCGGCGGCGTCCACCTGGTCCGGAGCCAGGGCGGTGATCCCTTCCAGGGAGAGGAGCTCCTGGAGCAGCGCCACCCGCACGGCCGAGGGGATCAGCTCGACCGAGCCCGCGTCTCCGGACAGCGAGACGGACGGCGCCGTGACCGCCACGTAGATCTCGTCCGCTCTGGACTCGGTGACCCACACGACCCCCGCCACCACCAGCGCGATGACCCCGAGCAGGCCGACGATCAGCGCTCCCCCGAACGTCCGGCGGGTCCAGGGCCGGGTTCCGCCCTCGATCGAGGGGGTCGCGCCGCCGTACGGGACGGAGGGTCCGACCGGGCCGGCGCGCGCCCCGGTCCAGGTCCCGGAGGCCCCCGGGGAGGAGGGTTCCGCGCTCGGGCGGTAGGCCGGTCCGGGAAGCCCCAGCATGGTCGGCACCGTGGGCTCGTCGGGACGTTCGATGCTCCCGGTCGCCGGCTCGAAGGAGGCGGTGCCGCCCTCCGCGCCCGTCAGGTCCCGCTCCAGGTAGCGGAGCACCTCGGCCACGCGGCCGGCGCTCTCCGGCCGGCGCTCCGGCTCCTTCGCCAGCAGGTGGTGGACGAGCTCGGAGAGGGTGGCCGGAACGTTCGGGTCCACCTCGTGAGCCGGTGGCGGATCCTTGGTGCAGACCCAGGTGAGGGTCTCGGCCAGGTTCTCCCGCCGGAACGGCGGGTTGCCGGTGACCATCTCGTAGAGCAGGGTGCCGAAGGAGAAGACGTCCGAACGGTGGTCGACCGGGTGACCCTGGGCCTGCTCCGGCGACATGGCGTAGCTGGTTCCCAGGACCTTTCCCTGGATCGAGAGGGTCATCTCGTGCACCGCGGGACCGAGCCGTTTGGCCAGGCCGAAGTCCAGGATCTTGGCCTGTCCTTCCGCGGTGATCATCACGTTCTCGGCCTTGAGGTCCCGGTGGATCACCCCTTTGGCGTGGGCTGCGGCGAGGCCCTCGGCCACCTGGCGGGCGATGGTCAGCGCCCGGGGCAGCGGGAGCCGTCCGCGACGCAGCACGTGCGAGAGCGTCTCGCCCTCCACCAGCTCCATGACGATGCAGTCCCGCCCCTCCCACTCGACGATGTCGTGGATCTGCACGATGCCCGGGTGGGAGAGGCCGGCCACGGCCCGGGCTTCGCGGCGGAAGCGCTCTCTGGCTGAAGCGTCGTCCGAGAGCCGGGAGGAGGGTTCGTCGTCGGAATCGGTGCGGATCACCTTGATCGCGACCCACCGTTCCAGGCGATGGTCGTAGGCGCGGTAGACCTCACCCATTCCCCCGGCGCCCAGCCGTTCCGTGACCCGGTACGGGCCGATCTGCGTGGGCTGCACGATGGGAGAAGTATAGCCGTCTTGCTCTCCGTTCGCGGTACAGTACCCAGGTCATGCTCAGGCGTCAGCGCACCGGATCCGTGGTCTGCCGCTCTTGCGGCCAGCTCGTCGGGGTCAACGAAGAGCGTTGCTTCCACTGCGGCGCCCGCTACCCGGCCCTCTTCGGCTGGGCGCCGATCCTGCGCCGGCTGGGCGGGGACGACCTGGGGTTCGTCAAGATCACCATCGGGACCTGTGCGGTCCTCTACCTCGCCTCGCTCCTGATCTCGGCGCTGTTCGTTCCGGAATGGTCTCCGTTCGCCGGAGGCTTCCTGAACCTCCTCGGTGCCGACCGGGCGAGCCTCTTCCTCCTCGGGGCCGCGGGGATCAACCCGATCTGGGGCGCGGGGCGCTGGTGGACGGTGCTGTCCGCCGGCTGGCTCCACGGCAGCCTGCTCCACATCTTCTTCAACATGTACTGGGTGCGCCTGCTGGCGCCGCCCGTGGCCCGGCTCTACGGTCCCGGGCGCATGGTGATCATCTACACGGCCGCGTCGGTGGTCGGCTTCGTGCTCTCCTCCTGCGCCCTGGTGGTCGTCGACATGATCTTCCCGTCCGGGGTCACTCTCCTGCTCGGTCGCGTGATGGGGGTGGCCCGGTTCACCGTCGGCGCTT
>JASFUJ010000262.1:0-5555 GCA_050050355.1 Acidobacteriota bacterium | reverse complement strand
GTCACGCGCTGACGCCCGAGCACACCGGCGATCTCCTCCGGGCTCGACGCTCCGGCGGGCTGGAGCACCATCCGGCCGCCGGTGAGCAGCGGACCCCACATCTCCAGGGTCGCCGCGTCGAAGGACACGGACGACAGGTGGAGGAGCGAGCGGTCCGGACCCACGGTGGTGTGGTCGTTGGACATCACCAGGCGGACCACCCCCCGGTGCACCACCTCCACCCCCTTCGGCCGGCCGGTCGAGCCGGAGGTGTAGATGACGTAGGCCAGATCGTCCCCGCCGGTCGCGACGCGGCTCCGGGGGGTCCCGGCCGGCCGGGCCTCCCCATGGGGCTCTCCCGATCCGTCGAGCAGGAGGAGGTCGACGCCCAGGTCGGCCAGGCTCGCCCCGGAGATCCGCGGGCTCAGCCCGGATCGGGTCACGAGGATCCGGACTCCGGCGTCTTCGAGCATGGAGCGCAGGCGCTCGCGCGGGTAGGCGGGATCGAGGGGAACGTATGCGGCCCCCGCGCGGACGATCCCCAGGACCACGGCGATCAGCTCCGGCGAGCGCTCGAGCAGCAGCGCCACCGGCTCGCCGCGACCGACTCCCCGCGCCTCCAGGAGATCGGCGATCGCCTCGGCCCTCCGGTCGAGCTCGGCGAAGGTCACGTGCTCGGCGGGGTCGACCCCCGAGAGGTCCATCGAGGAGGGGGCCGTCAGGGCGACGGCATCGGGCCGCGCGGCGACCTGGGCGGCGAACAGCTCGTCCAGGCCGGCCTCGGACGGATAGGGCGCCGAGACGGCGGCCCATTCGCGGGTAACCAGGGCGAGCTCCGCCGGACCGAGGACCGGCAGCTCCGACAGCCGGGCCTCGGGAGCCTCGACCACTGCCCGGAGCATCCGCAGATAGGCGTCCAGCCAGCGGCGCGCGGTCGCGGGCTCGAACAGATCGGTGTTGTACTCCAGCAGGCAGTTGGTGCCCTCGCCGCTGGTGCGCACCATCAGCGTCAGGTCCACCTTCGAGCTCTTGAGCTGGAACTCCCGGCAGCTCAGCGTGATCCCGGGCACCAGATCCGACGGCAGATCGGAGAAGGAATCGAGGGTGAAGCCCACCTGGGTCAGGGGGCTGAAGCTCGAGTGACGCTCCGGCTTGAGCTCTTCGACCAGTTGCTCGAAGGGCAGGTCCTGGTGAGCGAACGCGCCCAGGCAGACGGCCCGGGCCCGGGCCAGGAGCTCGCGCACGGTGGGGTCGCCCTCGACGTCGGCGCGGAGCACCAGCGTGTTGATCAGCATCCCGATCAACCCCTCGGTCTCCGAGCGGTCGCGGCCCGAGATCGGGACCCCGACGAGCAGCCGGTCGAGACCGGTCAGCCGCGCGATCAGCGCCTGCCAGAGCGCCAGGTAGGTCATGAACTCGGTGGCCCCGGCGGAGCGGCCCAGCTCCCGGACGGCCCGCGCCAGGCCCGGCTCCAGCGGCGCCCGCACCAGCTCCCCCCGGAACGTCTGGCACCGCGGACGGGGCCGATCCAGGGGCAGGCGCAGGACCGTCGGGTAACCGTCGAGCTCGGCGCGCCAGAACTCGCCGTCCCGCTCGCGCCGGGGCTCGGCGACCTCCTCGTCGAACCAGGCCGCGAAGTCCGCGTACTGGAGGGGCAGCTCCGGCAGCTCGGGCGTCCGCCCGGCGCGGAGGCTCCGGTAGACGGCGCCCACCTCCTCGATCAGCACCGGCAGCGACGAGCCGTCGAAGACGATGTGATGCACCGTGAGCAGCCAGAGATGCTCGTCCTCCGCCAGGCGCAACAGCCGGGAGACCAGGAGCGGGCCACGCCCCAGGTCGAACGTCCGCACGGCCTCGTGCTCGAGGGCGGCGCGCACCGCGGCCTCCCGCTCGGCGGCACCGGCGCCGGAGAGGTCCTCCACCTCGAACGGCACGTCGGGCTCGGGCCGGAAGATCTGCATCGGCTCGTCGTCCACCTGGTCGAAGACGGTGCGCAGGGACTCGTGGCGTGCCACGACCTCGTACAGCGCGCGCTCGAGGAGCCCGGCGTCCAGGGGGCCCCGCAGGTCGAAAGCGAACGGGATGGTGTAGGCGGAGGACGACGGGTCGAGTCCCTGGACGAACCAGAGGCGGCGCTGCGCCGGCGAGAGCGGCAGAGCCTCCTCCAGGACTTCGTCGACCTGGCCGACCTGGTCCACCTGCAATGGGGCTGAAGAATGGACGGAGTTCGTGCTCATGAGGAGTACACCTCGTCTCGGATCGCGGTCTCGTACCACGGTTCCGGATCACGGTCCGGACGGACCGACCGGAGGGGGGATCGCCTCCCAAACGGAATCAAATAAGAAACAACTCAGAAAAAGCTCACAACCAGCTCAGAACCGACTCGGTGTCGCCAGGGCGGTTCCGCTATCTCTTTGGTGCCACCCTTGCAAGAAAGCGGGACAAACGGGACCACTCGACGACGGCCCGGGCGCCGAGGCCGCAATCGCCCCTCCGGTCACCTCCTGCGCACCACGGTCCGCCGGCGCCGACGCGCCGCGGCCCGTCCGGCGCCGCCCGGTCCCACCGTCCCGGTCCCGGTCCCGGTTCCGGCTCGTCCGGCCCGGCCGGCCGTGAGCCGGTCCTCCACCAGGGCGGCGAAGCGCCGCACCGTGGACGCTTCGAAGATCCGGTTCATGGAGAGCTCCACGCCGACCTCCGCGTGCAGCCGGGCGACCACCTTGGTGGCCAGCAGCGAGTGTCCGCCCAGCTCGAAGAAGTCGTCCTCCGCCCCGATCGGCTCGACGCCGAGGACGCCGCTCCACAGGGCGGCCACCACGCGCTCGATCTCGGTCTCCGGCGCCACGTACTCGGTGCCCGACGCCCGGTCCTCCCGGGCGGGCTCGGGCAGCGCACGCCGGTCCACCTTGCCGTTCGGCGTGAGCGGGAACCGCTCCAGCGCGACGAACGCGGAGGGCACCATGAACCCGGCCACCCGGCCGGCCAGGAAGGAGCGCAGCTCGGCGGCGCCCGGGGCATCCATCCCCTTCTCCGGCACCAGGTAGGCGACCAGGGCCTTGTCCCCCGCCACCTCCCGGGCGGTCACCAGGGCCTCGGCCACGGCGGGATGGGCGACGAGCTCCACCTCCACCTCCCCCGGCTCGATCCGGAAACCGCGCACCTTCACCTGGGTGTCCGTGCGCCCCAGGAAATCGAGCGTCCCGTCCCGCCGCCAGCGCACCAGGTCGCCCGTGCGGTAGAGCCGATCGCCGGGGCGCTCGGAGAACGGATCGGGCACGAAACGCTCCGCGGTCAGCGCCGGCCGGTTCCAGTAGCCCCAGGCCAGGCCGTCGCCCCCGGTGAGGAGCTCGCCGGGCACGGTCTCCGGCACCGGTCGCAGCGCCGGGTCGACCACGTGGACGGTGGTGTCGGCGACCGGCCGGCCGATCGGCACCGGCTCCGGTACCTCCCCGGCCCGCTCCATCCGGTGGCAGCAGGTGAACGTGGTGTTCTCGGTGGGGCCGTAGCCGTTGATCAGGACGGTCCGCGGGTGAGTCTCGAGGACCCTCCGGCAGTGGGCGGGCGAGAGCACGTCGCCCCCGGCCAGGAGCTGCCGGACCGGCCCC
This sequence comes from Acidobacteriota bacterium, assembly GCA_050050355.1. GTDB lineage: Bacteria > Acidobacteriota > Thermoanaerobaculia > Multivoradales > DATKCC01 > JASFUJ01. The sequence continues at coordinate 1,971 of JASFUJ010000262.1, read as the reverse complement.
AGGGCCTCGATGCCCTCTTCCACCACCTGGTGGAACAGGCCGGCGGTCAGCCACAGAGCGCTCACGCCGGCACGCTCGATCGACCGTCCCAGCGCCTCCGGGGTCGGGGCTCCCGGCGGGGCGAGGGCGAGCCGGCCCCCGGTCAGCAGGGGCGCCCAGATCTCGAGCGTGGCCGCATCGAAGGAGACCGGCGCGAGCTGGAGGAAGGTCTCCTCCGGCCCCGAGCGCACGAAGTCGCTTTCGAGCACCAGCCGGGCGATCCCCCGGTGCGGCACGGCCACCCCCTTGGGCCTCCCGGTGGACCCGGAGGTGAACATCACGTAGGCCAGGTCGTCGCCGCAGGTGGGCACCGCCGGATCGTCGTCCGGCTCGGCGGCCACCGCCTCCCGGTCGGCCGGCCGGTCGAGGCAGAGCACCGGCCCCCGGAACCGGGGGAGGCGTGCCAGCAGCGCGCTCTCCGTGACCACGGCCCGCGCCCCGGCGTCCTCCAGCATGAAGCCAAGGCGCTCGGACGGGTAGCGCGCGTCGAGCGGCACGTAGGCGCCCCCGGCCTTGACCACTCCCAGGGTGGCCGCGATCAGGTCGGGCGAGCGCTCCAGGGCGAGGGCCACCGGCGCTCCGCGGCCGACGCCGAGCCGCAGGAGCCGGCGGGCGATCCGGTTCGCCCGGCGATCCAGCTCGCCGTAGGTCAGGTCTCCGTCGTCCCCGCGGGAGATCAGTGCCGGATCGTCCCCGCGCTCGGCCACCACGCGGGCGAACAGATCCCCGAGGCCCCGCTCCCGGGGATAGCCGGACCGGCGGCCGGACCAGCCCTCGGCCAGCGGTCTGGGCGGACCGCCCGCCGCCCGCGCATCGAACAGGGGCAGCTCGGACAGCGGCCGATCGGGCCGCTCCATCGCACCGGCGACCGCCGCGGCGTAGGCGTCGAGCCAGCACCGGGCGGTTTCGCGGTCGAAGAGATCGGTGTCGAACTCGAGGAGGCAGCGCCGGCCGGACGCGTCGACGAGCAAGGACGCCTCGGCCTTGGAGCTTTCGAGGCGGTACTCGAGGGCGGTGAGCGCGAGCCCCGGCGCCAGCTCGTCCGGCGCCGGCGGCGTCGTGTCCATGATGAACGTGACGGCGTCCAGCTCACCCGCCTCGCGGCCGGCGCGCAGCGCCCGCACCAGGGTGTCGAACGGCACCTCCTGGTGCTCCATGGCGCCGCCGGTGGCTTCGCGTACCCGGCCCAGGAACCGCCGGAAGGAGGGATCGTCCTCCGCACTCGCGGCGAGCAGGGCGTAGTTGACGAAGAAGCCGATCAACGGCTCCGCCTCCGGCCGGTGCCGCCCTGCCACCGCGGTGCCGATCAGGACCTGATCCTGCCCGCTCAGCCGGTGGAGGACGGCCTGCCAGACGGCCGCGAGGGCCATGAACAGCGTCGCTCCCTCCGCGGCGGCGAGGGCGGACAGCCCGGCCACCGCGGCATCCGGCAGATCGATCGCGACGGTGCTGCCCCGGAAGCGGCGCCGCGACCCCCGGGGCCGATCGGACGGCAGCCGGACCGGCATCGGCCGCTCGCCGAGCAGCTCGCGCCAGTACGCGACCTGCGCCTCGAGGCGCTCACCGCTCAGCCGCCGGTCCTGCCACGCCGCGTAATCGGCGTACTGCAGGGCGAGCGGCGGCCACGGAGCCTCCCGTCCACCCGCCCCGGACGAGCGCGCGCGGTACGCGGCGCCGATCTCGTCGAGCAACACGCGCCGGGACCAGCCGTCGAAGACGATGTGGTGGATGGTCAGGAGCCAGACGTGGCGCTCCGCGCCGAGTCGCAGCAGGCGGCTTCGCAGGAGAGGACCGGAGGCGAGGTCGAACGGGATCTCCTGCTCCTCCAGCCGGAGCCGGGCCACCTCGGCCGCACGCCCGGGCTCGGACAGCCCGGAGAGGTCGACCCGTTGCGGCCCCCCGGCCGGGGCTCGAACCGGATCTCGAACCTCC
>JASFUJ010000261.1:0-5564 GCA_050050355.1 Acidobacteriota bacterium | reverse complement strand
TCGGAGACCAGCGCCCGGCTCTGGCCGGCGATCCGGTTGAGCAGCGACGACTTGCCCACGTTCGGCCGGCCGACGATGGCGATCGGCGGCGCGTCCACGGGCGGGATCTCGGAGAGCGCCGGGAGCGCATGGGCGACCGCTTCGCGCAGATCGGCGATGCCCAGGGCGTGCTCGGCGGAGACCAGGATCTGGCGGTCGATGCCGAGCCGGTAGAACTCGCCGAACCGGTCCCGGGCCTCGTTGGTGTCGCCCTTGTTGACCACCAGGATGGTCGGCTTGCCGGTGGGTCGGAGCTCCTCCCACACCACCTGGTCGCCCGGCGTCAGACCCTCCTTGCCGTCGACCACCAGCAGCAGCAGGTCGCTCTCGGCCACGGCCAGGCGCACCTGCTCCCCCAGGCCGAGCGGGTCGTCGCCGGGCACCAGCCCGCCGGTGTCGACGAGCTGCACCCGGCCTTCGACCTCGCCGCCGTCTGCGCCGTCGAGCTCGGCGAAGCCGGTCACCCGGTCCCGGGTGACCCCGGGGCGGTCGTGGACGATCGCCTGGCGGCGGCCGACCAGGCGGTTGAACAGGGTCGACTTGCCCACGTTGGGGCGGCCGACGATGGCGACGGTGGGGGTCAGGGACATCGGGGGAGGGTCCGGGTCGTGTGGATCGCCGGGGCGATCACTCGTCGAAGCTCTGCTCGAGCTGGCGCCAGAAGACCCGCCACCGGTCCCCCTCGCGCTTGAGCTGGTACTTGACCCGGTTCGACTGCCCGAGCTCCTGGCGCAGCACCTCCTCGCTGCCGGAAGCGAGCACCCGCAGGTCCCAGACCTCCACCGTGGTCACGTAGGCGTTGACGGCGCTCCAGGTGCGCACGTCCTCCACCTGCACGCTCCGGAGCTCCGGCGCCAGGATCATGCCCTGCTTGGCCCGCTCCCGGACCCGCTTCTTGATCGCCTCCTGCTCCTTCTCCGCGGCGTACGGGTCCAGGGGGTCGGTCTCGCCGGTGCGGTAGGCCTCCGCCATCTTCGGCAGGTACTCGCCCAGGAAGCGCTCGATCTCGTCCCGGTCGGCCGCCCGCTCCTCGGCGCTCGGGGCGCAGCCGACGGCGCCGAGCAGGATCAGGAGCCCACAGACCAGCAGCAGCGGCAGCAGGGCGGCCGCGCGCCCCTCCGTCATCTTCCGCGTCATCCTCTTCGTCCGTTCCCTCATCGGGACCTCCTCCTGCGGCGGCGCCGGTCGCGTCGGTCGTCCCCGCGGCGGGGCGCGCCGAGACCGGTCGGCACCAGGTCGAGGCCCCGGTGGCGCATGGAGACGCCGGTCAGCCGGACCTCGATCGGATCGGTGAGCTGGAAGACCTTGCCCTTGTCCGCCCCCACCAGCCGGTGGGCGGAGGGCTCGAAGACGTAGAAGTCGTCCTCCAGCATGCGGATCGGCACCAGCCCGTCCACGTAGAGGTCGTCGAGCTGGACGAACAGGCCGAAGGGCTGGACGCCGGTGATGTGCCCGGAGAAGGTCTCCCCCACCCGCTCGGCGAGGAAGCGGACCTTCTTCCACTGCAGGAGCTCCCGCTCCGAGTGCTCCGCCCGGCGCTCGGTCGTGCTGCAGTGGGCGCCGATCCCGGGCATTCGGTCGGCCAGGCTCTGCTCCGCCGGCCCGCCCCGGGTCTGGTCCCGGTCCCGACCCTGGTCCTGCTCCCGGTCAGGGCCGTGCACCAGCGCCTTGATCCCCCGGTGGACCACCAGGTCCGGGTAGCGCCGGATGGGCGAGGTGAAGTGGGTGTAGTAGCGCGACGCCAGGGCATAGTGGCCGCGGCACTCCTCGTGGTAGAGGGCCCGCTGCATGGTGCGCAGCACCAGGGTGGAGACGAAGGCCTCCTCCTCGCTGCCCTCCACCCGTTCGAGCACGTCCTGGAGGGCGCTCGGGTGGAGCCTCTCCAGGTCGCCCTTGAGCTCGACGCCGACCGCCTTCAGGGTCTCCTTCAGCCCCTCCAGGTCCTCCAGCGCCGGGGCGTCGTGGACCCGATAGAGGGCCGGCATCTGGTGGGAGACCAGCTCTGCCGCCACCGCCTCGTTGGCCGCGATCATGAACTCCTCGACGATCCGGTGGGCCACGTGGCGCTCGCCCGGCTTGATGCCGACCGTGTGGCCGTCGGTGTCCAGGATGACGTCCCCCTCGGGCAGGTCGAAGTCGATCGAGCCCCGCTGGACCCGGTTGTCGAGGAGCACCTGCATCAGCGCCTCCATGTCCCGGAGCATCGGCAGGATCGGACCGTACTCCCCGGCGTCGCCGGCGCGCGGCTCCTCCAGGATGCGGCGCACCTCCTCGTAGGTCATGCGCCGGGCGCTCCGGATCACCGTCTCGGCGAACCGGCGCTCCCGGACCTCGCCCTTCCGGTCGAGCTCCAGGAAGACCGACAGGGCCAGCCGGGGCACCTCAGGGCGGAGCGAGCACAGGCCGTTGGACAGCCGCTCGGGGAGCATCGGCACCGCCCGGTCCGGGTAGTAGACGCTGGTGCCCCGCCGGTAGGCCTCCCGGTCCAGCGCCGACCCCTCGGCCACGTAGTGGGCCACGTCGGCGATGTGCACGCCCAGCCGGAAGCGCTCGCCCCGGCCGCGGGAGGCCGGGATCCGCTCCAGCGACACGGCGTCGTCGAAGTCCCGCGCGCTCTCGCCGTCGATGGTGATCAGCAGCCGGTCGCGCAGGTCCTCGCGCCCGGTCCAGTGCTCGGGGGTGGGGTCTTCGGGCAGCCCCTCGGCGGCGGCCAGCACCTCCGGGGGGAACGCGTCCGGGATCCGGTAGTGGCGCAGGATCACCTCCACGTCGACCCCGGGGACCGACGGGTCGCCCAGGACCTCCACGATCCGTCCCCGCGGGTGCCCGGACCCGGGCGCCGGCGGATCGACCGCCACCACCACGTAGTGGTCCTCGAGCACCTCCTCGTGGCCGCCGACGATCTCCAGGTCGAAGTCCGCCTTGGAGTCGAACGGGATCAGCCACCGGCGCTCGTCGTCGTCGATCTCCACCGTGCCCACGACGGTCTGGTGGCGGCGCTCGAGGATCTTCACCACCGCGGCCTCCGGCAGCCGCTCGCCGGCGCGGCGGCGGCCCCGGCGCGCCCGCTCGGGGGCCTCGGCCGGCTCGATCAGCACCAGGTCTCCGTCCATCGAGGCCCTGGCCCGGGCCCGCGGCACGAAGTGGCCGGCCTCGCCGCGGGGTCCGGTCAGGATCAGGGCGTCGCCCCCCTCCAGCCGCTTCACGCGGCCGGTGACGAGCCGGGTGTGCCGCAGCGCGATCCACCGGCCGCCCCGCTCGACGGCCAGGCCCTCGGTCTCCAGTGCGCGCAGGGCGTCCTCCAGGAGGGCCCGGTCGTCCGCCCGGGCGTCCGGGTCGACCCCCAGGCCCTCGGGAGGCGACAGAGCGCCCACCTTGGAGCCTCGCGCGCCGGCGGAATCGAGCTGGTCCAGCAGGTGTTGTCTCAGGAGGGCGCGCCCTCCGGGGCGGTCGAGCGCGCGGTCCCCTCCGGGGGTCGCTCTCGGGGCCGGCTTCGGGTCGGTCCTCGGGTCCATCGGTTTCGTTGACACCGTGCTCATCGCTCCTCTAGAATGCGCCCGCGTCGCGAAAGTGGCGGAATTGGTAGACGCGCAAGATTCAGGATCTTGTCCGGGCAACCGGGTGGGGGTTCGAGTCCCCCCTTTCGCACCATTCCTTCCTTCCAGGCTTCACGCTCGCAGCAAGCACCATACTCTCAGTAGATTCTCTCAGGGTCCGGATGGTTCCCGGCCCCCTACGGGGTGACCGGGTGACCGGAGACCGGTGACCGGTCCATGCAAATCGGGCGCCGGCTCGCTCAGCCGGCCAGCAGCAGGCCCGCCTCGGCGACCGTCTCGCCGTCCCGCTCCAGGCGGCAGCGCACCTTGGTGAGGGCGCCGTAGCGGCCCTCCACCCGGGCGTCGACCGTCACCCGGTCCCCGGGCACCACCGGCGCGTGCAGCCGGGCATCGTCGACCCCCGCCAGCCGCAGGGACGCGGCGTCCCCGGTCCTCCGCGGGCCGCTCTCCCCCTCCCCGTCCGACAGCACGACCAGGGCGCCCTGCGCCATGATCTCCACCAGCAGCGTCAGGGACCGGCCGGGCAGCCTGCAGCCCGCCGAGAGCTGGGCGACGGGCCGGTGGTCCCGGTCGTCGCCGGCGCGGTCGATGAAGCGGAACGGGTACTGATGGGGGCCTGGATAGGCTGCGGCACGGGAGCGCCGGGCGCGCGGCTCGTCCGCGGCGGGCTCGGAGGCTGCGGAGGGCTCAGGCGGTGGCGGCTTTCCCACGAATGAACTCGGCCAGGGAGTCGACCGACGCGAGGGCCTCGGCCCCGACCTCTTCGTCCTCGATCTTGACCCCGAACTCCTGCTCGAGGCCCAGGACCAGCTCCAGCGCGTCGATGGAGTCCAGCCCGAGACCTTCGCCGAAAAGGGGGTCGGAATCGCCGATCTCCGAGGGCTCCATCTCCAGCTTGAGCCGCTCGACGATCAGCCGCTTGATGTTCTCCTTGAGCTGTGTTTCCGTAGCGGCCTCGACCATGACCGCGGAATCGTAACACGGCTGCAACGGCGGGCACACCCCTCTTCGGGCGGGGCGCGCCCGAGCCGCACCGCGGACCGCTCAGGCCATCATCAGGCCGCCGTCCACCCGCAGCACCTGCCCGGTCACGTACCCGCCCTCCTCCGACGCCAGGTACCCCACCAGCCCGGCCACCTCCTCCGGCCGCCCGAGCCGCTCCATGGGCACCCGCTTCAGGTGCTCCGCCAGCTTCGCCTCCGGCACGCCGGCCAGGATCTCGGTGTCGATCAGCCCCGGCGCCACCGCGTTGACCGTGACCCCGTAGCGCACCACCTCCCGGGCCAGGGCCTTGGTGAAGGCGATCAGCCCCCCCTTGGCGGCGCTGTAATGGGTCTGCCCCACCTGCCCGATCACCCCGCTGGCGCTGGCGATGGCGATCACCCGCCCCCAGCGGGCCGCGAGCATCCCCTTGATCAGCGCCTTGGTGAGCAGCACCGGCCCCTTGAGGTTGACGTCCTGGATCGTGTCCCAGTCCTCCTCCTTGAGGAACGGCAGCAGGGCGTCGCGGATCATCCCCCCGCTGTGGACCAGCACCTGGACCGGCCCCAGCTCCTCCTCCACCGTCCGGGCCAGCTCCCGGATCCGCTCCCGGTCGCGCAGATCGAGCGCATAGGCCCGCCCGCCCAGCTCCCGGGCCAGCTCCCGGGCCTCCTCCTCCCGGCTGAGGTAGGTCACGGCGACCCGGAACCCCTGCCCCGCCAGCACGCGGGCACAGGCTCCCCCGATCCCCCCCGACCCCCCGGTGACCAGTGCGATCCGTCGATCCGTCATGACGGCTGCGATCCTACAACCTTCCGCCCCGCCCGTCCCGGAGAAAGGGCACGCCGACGACCCCTCGCCACCCTCTCCCCCCAAGGCCGGCCTCTGCCGGCCGTTCTCGTGGACCGAGAGGGCTCCCGCTCTCATCGCCACCCTCTCCCCCGTGGGGAGAGGGCTCCCGAGTTCATCGCCACCCTCTCCCCCGTG
>JASFUJ010000260.1:0-5580 GCA_050050355.1 Acidobacteriota bacterium | reverse complement strand
GGCGGCCGCTGACGCTCTCGCCGCCGAGCACCGACGATCCGAACCACCTGTGGGACGGGGCCGTCCAGATGCTGGCCCAGGCCCCCTCGCCCGGTGCGGCGAACCTGCAGCTCGGCGACGGCGTGACCGAGCGGCGAATCCTCTACGCCGCGGAGCGGATTCCGGGGGACGACACCTACGGAAGCTGGGCGGCCAACCGGCAGACGTTCGACCGCACCGGCGTCGATCCCGCTCCGGACCCCGGGGAGGTCGAGGAAGGGGAGACGGACTTCTGGACCGGCCTGGAGCTCCCCTACGACCTGTCCGATTCCGACTCGATCGACGAGACCCGGGCGCGGGCGAACCGGATCGTCGAGGAGACCGTCTACGAGAAGACCAACCCCGCGGTCGCCGAGGATCCGGATGCGCTCGACCCCTACATCCTGGGGGAGACCTTCCACTCGGATCCGCTGATCCTGGGCAGCCCGACCAACACCCAGTACTTCGTCTCGGACGCGGAGGAGACCTTCGACGGCGACGGGGACGAGCTGGGCACCGGGTACCAGGAGTTCTTCAACCGGCACGAGAACCGGCGCAAGGTGGTGGTCGCCGGGTCGAACGACGGCCAGGTCCACGCCTTCGACGCCGGCAAGGCGGCCCTCGTGACCTTCGTCGACGAGTTCGGCATCGAGCGCCAGGAGGTGGAGTTCGACAACGGCTCGGGCCGTGAGATCTTCGCCTACATGCCGAGGGCGGTCCTCCCCACCGTCAAGGCGATCGCCGAGAACCCGGAGGCCCACCGCTGGGCCGTCGACGGCTCGATCGCGGGCGGTGACGTGTTCATCGATCCGCTCCACGACGGGACCCCGGCGGCGGGCGACCGGGAGTGGAGAACCGTGTTGATCGGCGGCTTGCGGGAGGGGGGCAGCGGGTACTATGCCCTCGACGTGACCCAGCCCGACACGCTGACGGAAGATTTCGTGGGCCCGACCGGGGACGCGGACGCTCAGCGCGACGTCCTCATCCCCGACCTCGGCATCGCGGACCCCGAGAGCGCCAACGTGGGCGTCAGTGTCCCCGAGTGCTACGACACGACGGGGGACGGGGATCTCGGCTGCGATGCGAACCTGCAGTACCCGGCGCCCCTGTGGGAGTTCAGCGACCGGATCTGGTTCCCCGCCGGCGATCCGGACGGTGAGTACATTCCCCTGGACGAGGACGGCAACGGCTTCGTCGACCTGGGGGAGACCTGGTCCGTTCCGGACATCGGCCGGATCCGGGTGGTCGACCGGAGCGGGAACACGGTCAACAAGTACGTCGCGATCTTCGGCGGCGGGCTCGACCCCGCCAAGTCCGGCGCCCGCGGCAACTTCCTCTACATGGTCGACGTCGAGACCGGCGAGACCCTCTACAAGCGCCAGCTCGTGGGCTCGGCGGTGGCCGACCCGGCCGCGGTCGACGTCGACCAGGACGGCTTCTACGACCGGATCTACCAGGGGACCACCGCGGGGCTCCTCTACCGCGTCGACCTGAACACCATCGACAACTCCGGGAACGTCGTCCTGCCGGAGCTGGTGACCGAGACGGTCCGGGGCATCGACGGCTTCGGGTACCAGGCCGTCCGGATCGAGAAGGGCGCCGACCCCGACGATCCCCTCTGGGGGCCACAGGCGATCTTCGACACCGGCGGCCGTCCCCTCTACTTCCCGCCCGCCGTGCTGTTCGTCGCGGATCTGGGCGAGTACGCCCTGGCCTTCGGCACCGGGGACCGGGACGACCTCACCTCGATCACCGGACCCACCGGCCGGTTCTACGTCTTCGTCGACGAAAGCCATCTCATCGACGAGGCCGATCTCCCGATGGTGGAGAGCCGGTTCGAGGAGATCACCATCGGCGAGGGGGACAACTCGAACCTGCTCACCGACCCGAACATCGACACCGGCGAGCGGGGGTGGTACCTGATCCTGCTGCAGGACGAGCGCCTCATCGGCAACCCGTTCGGGTTCTCCGGGATCACCTTCTTCTCCACCTACATCACCAACACGCCGGAGCCCGACTGCGACGTGACCCAGAAGTCGTGCGAGAATCCACTCTGCTCGCTCGACGGCAACAGCCGGATCTACGTCCTGGGCACCGTCGACGCGGACGCGTTTCTCGAGACCGACTCCGGCACGAGCCGCTTCGCCGAGGTCGAGGGGCAGTTCGTCACCAGCCCGTTCACCGAGCAGGCGCTGACCGACAACCCGATCGGCTCCGGCGGTGACGGGGACGAGGATCCGACCCCGGCGGACCCCCTCGACGAGGCCGAGCAGCGGCTCATGGAGAAGCTGATCGAGCTGTTCCCGGAGGAGTGCAAGTTCGGCAACCACCGGATCGACGTCAAGGTGATCGCGGACAACACGGAGATCCAGCGCATCGCCGCGGTGCCCATCTGCATCGTGGAGAAGAACTGGAAGGAGCTCAACCAGTGACCACCCGCCGGAAGTGGACCGTCGCGTCCCTCGTCGCCGCGCTCGCGCTGGGTGCCTTCATGGTCCCGGTCGCGGCGGACTGGCTGGTGACCCGGGACGGCGCCCGGATCGAGACCGAGGGGCCCTGGAAGGTGGAGAGCCGCCTGGTGATCTTCAAGCGCCCGGACGGGACCCTGACCTCGATCCGCCTCTCCCAGGTCGACCTGGAGGCGAGCGAGCGGCTCACGGAGAAGCGCGCGGCCGAGAAGGCCCGGGCCGAGCAGGCCGGGGAGCGAGACGCCGGGGAGCGCACCCGCGAGCGCCGGGAGCCGGTCCTGCGCCTGACCGAGAAAGAGCTGCCGCCGGTCGGCCGGAGGCAGCCGGAGCCGGAGGCGGAGGCGGAAGGCGAGCCGGAGGCCGAGGGCGCGGGCTCCGCAGAGGACGTCAGCTCCGAGTCCACCCAGGAAGGGCTGCGGATCGCCACCTGGCGCGAGGTCACCGATCCCAACAGCGCCGGGGTCGAGTTCGACGGCGTGGTGCGGAACACCAGCGACAAGCAGGCGATCGGCGTGGGGGTCCTGGTGGTGCTCTACGACGACCAGGACGAGGAGGTCGGCCGCACGGCCGCGGCCATCAGCTCGACCGCTCTCCCTCCCGGCGAGAGCGCCCGCTTTCGTGCCACCCTTCCCGGCGTCTTCGCCTACGACCGGGCCGAGCTGACGGCCCAGGGGCAGCTCCTGCGCACGGGAGAGCCCGCGGAGACGGCGGCGGGCGAGGGCGCGGAAGAAGAAGAGGAGGGTTGAGCCTCGGTTGCCGACCGGTGCTCTGTTTGATCATTTCAGGGCGCCAGATGTACAATCCATCGCCTGATCGTACATTTCGTGGCCGGCCGTTCCAGCCCCGGGTGGGCTCAGCTCCGGTACTCCGGATAGCCCCCCAGGTCGTGGCGCCGGATCCTCCGCAGCAGGGTCCGGTAGCTCACGCCGAGGATCTCCGCCGCCCGGTGCCGGTCGCCGCCGGCCTCGTCCAGGGCCCGCAGGACCCGCTCCCGCTCGCCCGCGTCCTCGAGCGGTCCGAGGAGCGGCTCCAGGTCGCCGGCGCCCAGCCGCGGCCCCTCGGTCAGGATCACCGCCCGCTCCAGCACGTTGGCCAGCTCGCGTACGTTGCCGTCCCAGGCCTGCTCGGCGAGCAGCTCGAGCGCTTCGGCGGTCGGCGCGAGCGGCGGGCGGTCGTGGCGCTCGGCGATCGTGTGCAGCAGGTGGCGCGCCAGCAGCGGGACGTCGGAGCGCCGCTCGCGGAGCGGCGGGAGCTCGATGGGAAAGACCGCCAGCCGGAAGTAGAGGTCGGACCGGAAGGTTCCCCCGGCGACCATGGCCTGGAGGTCCCGGTTGGTGGCGGCCACCAGGCGCACGTCGGCGGTGAGCGTCGGGCCGCCCCCCACCCGTTCGAAGGTGCGCTCCTCGATGGCCCGGAGCACCTTCCCCTGCACGCCGAGCCCGAGCTCGCCGATCTCGTCCAGAAAGAGAGTGCCGCCGTCCGCCGCCTCGAACCGGCCCGCCTGCCGGCGGTCGGCCCCGGTGAAGGCGCCCTTCTCGTGGCCGAAGAGCTCGTTCTCCACCAGCGCCTCGGGAATGGCCGCGCAGTTGAGGGCGACGAACGGTCCGTCCGTGCGCGGCGACAGCCGGTGGATGGCCCGGGCGAAGAGCTCCTTGCCGGTGCCGCTCTCGCCGGTCAGGAGCACCGTGCTCCCGGTGGCGGCGACCCGGCGCAGGAGATCGAGTGCGCGCCGCAGCGTGGGGTGCCGCCCGATGATCGACGGCCCGCCCTCGAGCACCAGGCCCTCGGCCGGTGGCTCCCCGACGGCTTCGCCGGAGCCCGGGGTCCCGCCGCCCAGGGCTTCGGCCACCAGGCGGGAGAGGTCGTCGATCTCCACCGGCTTCTCCAGGAAGTGGTAGGCGCCGCCGCGCATGGCCTCGACCGCGGTGGGCACCGTCCCGTAGCCGGTGAGGACGATCACCGGCAGGCCCGGACGGGCCGCGCGGGCCGCCTCCAGCACCTCCAGGCCGGAGGCGCCGGGGAGCTTCAGGTCGGTGAGCACCAGGTCGAAGCGCTCCTCGCTCTCCAGGCGTTCCACGGCGGCCGCGCCGTCGGCGACGGCGAGCACCCCGTAGCCGTCGTCGGTGAGCGCCCGCTCCAGCATGCGCCGCAGGGAATCCCGGTCCTCGACCAGGAGGATCCGACGCTCCGCTTGGACCCCGCGGCCGGGGCGCCCGTATAATCCGTTGGTGGAGCTTCGAGAATTTCCGCCCATGGCAGCACCGTGAGCATTGTACTGACGATCCGGACGATTCGACCGCGCCCTCCCCGATGGACACCTCCCAACGCATCGACCGCCTCGAGAGCCTGATCCGCGAGCTGCGGATCGAGCACGAAAAGTTCCTGAACGGCGCCGTCGAGGTGCCCCCCGAGCAGCTCCGCTCGGAGATCCAGCGCGAGCTGCGGAGCCTGCGCAACGCCAACCTCAAGGGGGTCGAGCACAACTTCCGGCTCTCCAACCTGGAGGCCAAGTACAACAGCTACAGCGAGCTGTTCGGCCGCCGGGTGCGCGAGCAGGAGGAAGGCCGCGGCGTCGGGGGCCAGCGGGACGCCGGTCCGCGCCACGACCCGAGCCGGGGCGTGATGGTCGGGGACGGCGTGGGGCGGGACGCGGTGGAGGCCCTGTACCAGGGGCTTCAGTCGTCGGGGGGCGGCCGTCCCCGGTTCGACCTGGAAAGCTTCCGCTCCTACCTGGATCGGCAGCTCCGGGCCATCCGTCAGAAGACCGGGTGCGACCGGGTCGTGTTCCGGGTCGCCGAAGACCAGGGAAAGATGAAGCTCAAGGCCCGCCCCGTCCGGGAGACCCCGGACGGCTGACCGGCGCTCACCGAGCGCCAAACCACCAGGAGTCCGCCGTGCGCACCACCCTCTTCGCCCTACTCGTCATCGGCCTCGCCGCCACCGGCTTCGCCGCGCTCCGGAGCCCCGACGCTCCGCCGAACCTGGACCGGGCGCTGGCGGCCCAGGAGGCCCTCGCGGCCGAGCGTCCGAACGATCCCCTGGTGCTCAACGATCTGGGGAACCTCCTGGTGGTCACCGGGCGTCCGCACGAGGC
>JASFUJ010000259.1:0-5581 GCA_050050355.1 Acidobacteriota bacterium | reverse complement strand
CGGACCGACCGCCCGCAGCGGCTCGAAGCGGCTCACGCGCACCCGGGCACCCGACCGCTCCAGGAACGCGGTCAGCGCGTGGTACCCGAGAGCCGAGCGGCTGAACGTGTCCGCCCCGGCCGAGGCGACCTCCGACGGGGCCTCGCCGAAGACGTAGAAGAACAGGGTCACACCGAGGGCCACCGCCGCCAGGATCACCGCGAGCAGCGCGCGCCTCGCGAACGGGGCGTCGCCGGAGGCTCCATGCCCTCTCATGGAGCGCTCTCCATCAGCCTTCCCCCAGGGCGTCGTACGCGGAGCGGCACCGCTCCCAGTCCCGGGCCCCCAGCTCCGCGCCTCCGAACAGGAACGGCTCGACCGCGGTCACCAGAACCCCGAGGGGTGCGCGCACCCCCGGCGAGACCGTCCGTGCGCCGAGGATCTCCCGGCTGGTCGCGCTCTCCGGGAAGGCGCGCCCGCGCCCGTCGGCGACGGTCCGCAGCGCCCTGGCCAGGAGGAGACGAGCGGCCTCGCCGTAGCGCCCGTCCGCGGCCAGCCGCTCGGCCTCGGCCAGCGAGGAGAGCCGTCCGGGCGACGCCGCACCGGATCCGTTCTCCGGCCGCGGTGGAGCCTCCATCCTCCGGGATCGCGCCCGGCCCCTCCCACCACCCCCCAGGAGGGAACGCACCAGGGCCGTCAGCAACAGCACGGCCACCGCCGCCGCGACGACCCAGGCGAGGATCTCCAGCAGAGCGCCACTCCCCCGCGGCACCGGAATCTTCCAGCCCCCGCCATGCCGCGCCCTCCACCCCTCGGACCCCTCCTCCGCGCCGTCCTCCCCGGCGCCCGCCGGCAGCTCGGTCTGGTAGCCGGGACGGGCGAGCACCTCCTCGGCCAGGGCGCGCGCCTCCGTCTCGGCCGCCTCCGGCCCTGCGGGGGCCGCCGCGGCGCAGGAAGCGAAGGCGATCCAGCCCGCGACCACCGCGGCGCCCACGGCGAACGACGGCCCCCGGCGCCGGACGGCGAGGTCGGGTGGCGGAGCCTGCGCAGCCTGCATCGGGGAGAGGGAGGAAAGGGTTCGGTGCACCCGGTCGGCTCAGTCGAACACGGCGGCGAGATCGTCCAGCCCGAGCCCCTCCCGGATCTCTCGCAGGTCGAAGTAGACCACTCCGGCGATCACCGCCTGGAGCGCCGTGAGCAGTGCCTGGAGCACCTGGGTCACCACGTCGATCACCGTCGCCGAGGCGCCGAGATAGCCCATCAGGAAGCCCGCGGAATACGAGAGGGCGAACGAGAGGACCCCGAGGGCGAGCACGAGGAAGAAGATCGGCAGCCGGTGCCCCTCGGTCAGGCTCCAGCTCCGGTTGAACGCGTCGCCGACGCCGGTCCGCTCGACCACCAGGGCCGGGATCGCGACGAACAGGGCGGTCTGGAGGATGAAGCCGGGGACGGCGCACAGGAAGAAGCCGACGGTGGTCAGGACCCCCACCCCCACGGCGAGCAGGATCACCCGCAGCCAGATCGCCCCCAGCCCGCGCCAGCAGTCCCCGAAGCCGACCTCCTCGCCACGCAGGTGGAGGAAGACGCCGCGGATGACCGCCGCCGAGGCCAGCGGGGTGAGCAACGCGAACGAGAGGAGGCCGAGGGCCACCGCGACCATCCCGACGGTCTCGGCCTCGGGGACCGTGGACAGGAGGGCGTACCCGACCAGGAAGGGGAGGTACAGGAGCAGGACGCTCCCGAACAACGGCCCGAACCGGGCGCTCAGCACCGAGAAGCTCCTGGCGAGCACCCTTCCGGCCTGGATCGTCGGCCCCATCGCACCTCCACTCCTGGTCGGCTCGGCGACCGGCTCCGTGCCGGCCCCGTCACTTGCGTGTGCGGCGACGGGCCGAAACGTTACAGCGGAGCACCGGAGCAGTCCACCCCGGGGGGAGTTTCCGCTATCATCCGGCCGGCCGGTGGGCGCCTTGCGGCGGCCTCCGGCCGGTTGGTACGATCGGTATCGGAGCGTAAGTCCCCATGGCCACTCCCCGCTACGACGCATCCTCCCTCGAAGTCCTCAAAGGCCTGGAGCCGGTCCGCCGGCGGCCGGGCATGTACACCCAGACCGAGCGCCCCAACCACCTGGTGCTCGAGGTGGTGGACAACTCGGTGGACGAGGCGATCGCCGGCCACGCCGGGACGATCCAGGTCACCCTCCACGACGACGGATCGGTCTCGGTGGAGGACGACGGCCGGGGCATGCCGGTGGACCGGCACAAGGAGGAGAAGGTCTCCGGCGTCGAGGTGATCCTCACCCGGCTCCACGCCGGCGCCAAGTTCTCCCACAAGAACTACCGCTTCTCCGGCGGCCTCCACGGGGTCGGCGTCTCCGTGGTCAACGCCCTGTCCGAGCGCCTGGAGGTGGAGATCAAGCGCGACGGGACCCGCTACCGGATGACCTTCGCCGGCGGCGCCAGGACCTCGGAGCTCGAGGAGGTCGGCAGCGTGGGCCAGCGCAACACCGGCACCTGGATCCGCTTCTGGCCCGATCCCGCGTTCTTCGACTCCACCACCGTGAGCGTCCCCCGGCTCCAGCACGCGCTCCGGGCCAAGGCGGTGCTCTGCTCCGGCCTGACCATCCGCTTCACCGACGAGGCGAAGCCGGAGAACGACGCCGAGTGGCTCTACGAGGACGGCCTGGCCGACTACCTGACCGACGAGCTGGGCGAGGCGGAGCTGGTGCCGGAGGAGCCCTTCGTGGGCCACCAGGGCGGCGACGAGCGGGAGCTGGACTGGGCCTTCTCCTGGATCGGCGACGAGGAGGCCCCGCCCCAGCCGGTCCAGGAGAGCTACGTCAACCTGATCCCGACGCCCCAGGGCGGCACCCACGTCAACGGCTTCCGGAGCGGCCTGACCGAGGCGGTCCGGGAGTTCTGCGAGTTCCACGACCTGCTGCCCCGGGGGGTGCGGATCGCCCCCGACGACGTCTGGGCCCGCTGCACCTTCGTCCTGTCGCTGCGCATCAAGGAGCCCCAGTTCTCCGGCCAGACCAAGGAGCGCCTGTCCAACCGGGACGCCGCCACCTTCGTCTCGAGCACCATCAAGGACGCCTTCAGCCTGTGGCTCAACCAGCACACCGCCGCCGGCGAGCGCATCGCCCGGCTCGCCATCGACAGCGCCCAGGCCCGCGCCCGGGCCTCCAAGCGGGTCAAGCGCAAGCGGGTGACCTCCGGCCCGGCCCTGCCCGGCAAGCTGGCCGACTGCACCAGCCAGGACCTGGGGGAGACCGAGCTCTTCCTGGTGGAGGGGGACTCGGCCGGCGGCTCCGCCAAGCAGGCGCGGGACCGGGAGTACCAGGCGATCCTGCCGCTCCGGGGCAAGATCCTGAACACCTGGGAGGTGGACCCGGGCGAGGTGCTGGGCTCCCAGGAGGTCCACGACGTCGCGGTGGCCCTGGGCGTCGACCCCGGCTCGGAGGACCTGTCCGGCCTGCGCTACGGGAAGATCTGCATCCTCGCCGACGCCGACTCCGACGGCGCCCACATCGCGAGCCTCCTCTGCGCCCTGTTCGTCCGCCACTTCCCGGCGCTGGTGCGCGAGGGCCGGGTCTACGTGGCCATGCCCCCGCTCTACCGGATCGACGTGGGCAAGGAGATCCACTACGCCCTGGACGACGAGGAGCGGGCGCGGATCCTCGAGGCGGTCGGCGCCGAGGACGGACGCTCCGCCGAGGGCAGGAAGGTGAGCGTCCAGCGCTTCAAGGGCCTGGGCGAGATGAACCCCTCCCAGCTCCGCGAGACCACCATGGACCGGGACACCCGCCGCCTGGTGCAGCTCGTGATGGACGGCGCGGAGAACGGAGCCGGCGCGGGTGGGACCCCGGAGGACACCGAGGCCACCTTCGACATGCTCCTGGCCAAGAAGCGCTCCTCCGACCGGCGCAAGTGGCTGACGGAGAAGGGCAACCTGGCGGACGTCGAGTAGACCCATGCCTGACCAGAACACGCTGGAATTCGGGACCTACGACGTCGAGCGGCGGCCGATCGCCGCGTTCACGGAGAAGGCCTACCTGGACTACTCCATGTACGTGGTCCTGGACCGGGCGCTGCCCAACCTGGCGGACGGCCTGAAGCCGGTCCAGCGGCGGATCGTCTACGCCATGAGCGAGCTGGGGCTGTCGGCGGTCTCGAAGCACAAGAAGTCCGCCCGCACGGTCGGCGACGTGCTCGGCAAGTACCACCCCCACGGCGACAGCGCCTGCTACGAGGCCATGGTGCTCATGGCCCAGCCGTTCAGCTTCCGCTACCCCCTGATCGAGGGCCAGGGCAACTGGGGCTCCCCGGACGACCCGAAGTCGTTCGCGGCGATGCGTTACACGGAGGCGCGCCTGACGAAGTTCGCCCGGGTGCTGCTCTCCGAGCTGGCGCAAGGCACCACCGACTGGGTGCCCAACTTCGACGGCACGCTCCAGGAGCCGAAGCTGCTGCCGGCCCGGCTGCCCCACGTGCTGCTCAACGGGGCCTCCGGCATCGCCGTCGGCATGGCCACCGACATCCCGCCCCACAACGCGCGGGAGGTGACCGCGGCGGCCGTCCACCTGCTGAAGCACCCGAAGGCGACGGTCGCGGACCTGGTCGAGCACGTCCCCGGCCCCGACTACCCGACGGACGCCCGGATCATCACCCCGCGCGACGAGCTCCTCCGGCTCTACGAGACCGGCTCCGGGAGCGTGCGCATGCGCGCCCGCTGGGCCCGGGAGGGCTCGCGCATCGTGGTCGACGCCCTCCCCTACCAGGTGTCCGGCTCCAAGGTGCTGGAGCAGATCGCCGCCCAGATGCGGGCCAAGAAGCTGCCCTGGGTGGAGGACCTGCGGGACGAGTCCGACCACGCCCACCCGACCCGGCTGGTGATCGAGATGCGCTCCAACCGGGTGGACTCGGCGCGGCTGATGGCGCACCTGTTCGCGACCACCGATCTGGAGAAGAGCTACCGGGGCAACATGAACGCCATCGGGCTGGACGGCCGGCCGCGGCTGTTCGACCTGAAGAGCCTGCTCTCCGAGTGGCTCGAGTTCCGGGTGGAGACCGTCCGCCGGCGCCTCCAGACCCGGCTCGAGAAGGTCCTCGACCGGCTCCACGTCCTCGAGGGGTACCTCACCGCCTACCTCAACATCGACGAGGTGATCCACATCATCCGCACCGAGGACGAGCCGAAGCCGGTCCTGATGGAGCGCTTCGACCTCTCCGACCGGCAGGCGGAGGCGATCCTGGAGCTCAAGCTCCGCCACCTGGCGAAGCTCGAGGAGATGAAGATCCGGGGCGAGCAGGACGAGCTCCTGGAGGAACGCCAGAGCCTCCAGGAGGTCCTGGGCTCGGAGAAGAAGCTGAAGGCGAAGGTGGCCGAGGAGCTCGAGGCCGACGCCGAGGAGTACGGCGACGATCGCCGCTCCCCCCTGGTGGACCCGGAGGCCGAGGAGCTGGTGGAGGCGGACGCCTTCGAGGAGGCGGACCTCCTGCCCACCGAGCCGGTCACCGTGATCCTCTCCGAGCGGGGCTGGATCCGCGCCGCCAAGGGGCACGAGGTGGACCCCCGGAGCCTGTCCTACAAGTCGGGGGAC
>JASFUJ010000258.1:0-5590 GCA_050050355.1 Acidobacteriota bacterium | reverse complement strand
AGGCCGGTCTCCTCGCCGGAGAAGGCGATGAAGATCACGTCCCGCGCGAGGGGGGTCTCCTCCGCGGCGCCGCGCAGCCGGCGCGCCGCCTCGAGCACCGCCGCCACCCCGGAGGCGTTGTCGTCCGCCCCGGAGTGGGGCTCGGTGGAGCCCGGTGCCATCGACTCCGGCCCGCCGAAGCCCAGGTGGTCGTAGTGGGCGCCGACGATCACCGGACCCCCTGCGCCGTCCGCTCCCGGCAGCCGGCCGATCACGTTCCAGCCCGGCGCCTTCTCCAGCTCCAGCTCGACGGAGAGCGCGGCGCGCGATCCGGCGGCGCCGCTCCCCCCGTCGGGCGGCTCGAGCAGGTGACCGGCGGTCTCCCGGGTGGCCACCACCACCGGGATGCCCACGTCGCTGCCGCTGTCGACCCGCAGCCCCGGCAGGGGCGCCTCCTCCGGCAGCTCCCCGGCCTCTCCGACCGGCCGGTCCACCACGATCATCCCGGCCGCGCCCCGCTCCCGGGCGGTGAACGCCTTGGAGCGCAACGGGCTGTAGCGGCGCCGGTCGTCGTCCCCGAAGCTCTCCGGCGTGAACCGGCGGACCGCGACGATCTTGCCCTCCACGTCGAGCCCGGCGTAGTCGTCCACCTCCAGCTCCGGCGCGACGATCCCGTAGCCGGCGGCGACCACCTCGCCGGACGCGCCGCCGGAGGCCGAGAAGGCCGCCGGCGTGAAGTCCTCCCGCGCCACCGGCTCGCCGTCGAGGGCCAGGGCGGTGCCGGGCAGCACCTCCACCGCCACCGGGACCTCGAACTCCTGGAACCAGGTGCCGTCCTCCCCGGCCGGCTCGAGGCCGATCTCCTCGAACCGCTCGGCCAGCCAGTCGCGAGCCTGCATCAGGCCGTAGGTGCCGATCCCCCGGCCCTCCCGGGCGTCGTCGGCCAGCCAGGCGACGTCCGCCAGGTAGCGGTCCGGGGCGCGCGCTTCGCCGGCGTCCGTCCCGCCCGGAGCCCCGGCCGGGTCGTCGACCCAGCGGGCCACGAAGATGTTGGTCTCGCCCGGCCTGGCGTGGTGGCGGTTGGAGGCGAACACGAGCCGGGTGCCGTCGGGCGAGAACAGCGGGAAGCCGTCGAACTCCGGCGTGTAGGTGATCCGCTCCAGGTCGGTGCCGTCGACGTCGATCGCCCACAGGTCGAACTCCCGGGGGCTCTCGGCGGCGTGGTTCGACGAGAAGATGATCCGGTCCCCCGACGGGAAGAACGACGGGGCGAAGGAGGCCGACTCGAGGTAGGTGATCTGCCGGGCGTTCGAGCCGTCCCGGTCGGCCACCCAGATCTCCAGCTCGTTCGGGCGGATCAGGCCCTCGGCCAGGAGCCGCCGGTAGTCCTCGAGCGCCTTGCCCTCCGGCCGCGAGGCGCGCCAGACGATCTTCGAGCAGTCGGGCGAGAAGAAGGCGCCGCCGTCGTAGCCCGGGGTGTGGGTGAGGCGCTTCACCTTGAATCGATCCGGTCCGCCCTCCGGGCTCGGGTCCGGCTGCATCGTGTAGAGCTCGAGGTCCCCGTCCCGGACGGAGGTGAAGATCACCGTGCCGTCCACCGGGCAGACCGTCGCCTCGGCGTCGTAGCCTTCGACGTCGGTCAGGCGGACCAGGTCTGAGCCGTCCGGCTTCGCGGAGACGATCTCGAAGCTGTCGTAGAGGGCCCAGACGTAGCCCCGGGAAAAGTCGGGCGGCGGCGGGCACTCGGGGGAGCCGAAGGCCGTGGTCGAGTACAGGATGCGCTCGCCGTCCGGGTAGGTGAAGTAGGCGCAGGTGGTGCGACCCTCGCCGGAGGACACCATCTCCATGGCGCCGGAGCCGTCGGCGGGGACCCGGAAGATGTGGTCGCACCCGAGGTCCCCGTGGGTCGACTGGAGGACCAGCTCCGTGCCGTCCGGCGACCAGTAGGCCTCGGCGTTTTCGCCGCCGTCGGTGATCTGGACCGCGTCGGCCAGGTGGACCTCCCGCGGGTCGAGGAGCGAGGACGGGCCGTCCTCGGCTCGCAGTGCGCCCGCCTGGGGCAGCACGGCGAGCAGGGCGGCGGCGAGTGCGATCGACCAGAGCGTCGAGCTTCGATGCATGGTTTGGGTCTCGTGTCGTCGGCCGCCGCCGGTCGGCGGCGGGCGGGTTCGTGTTGGGACGGACGGTCCGGCCTACTTGAGGAGCAGCACCGGGCACTCGGCGAGCACCGCGATCCGGTAGCTCAGCGTCGCCCAGCCCCTCCCGCGGGCCGTCGGGTCGTCGGGGTCCACCGTGTGGGAACGGAGCAGGATCAGGTCGCTCTCCTGCTCCGAGGCGAATCGCAGGATCTCCTCCAGGCGCCGGCCGAACAGCACGCGCCGTTCCGCCCGCCCCCCCTTGCGCTCGAAGGCGGCGACCCACTCGTCGAGCATCTCGATCGCCCGGGCTTCGAGCCGGCGGTAGAAGTCCTCCATCTCCTCGAAGGGGACGTCCTCGAGCGTCTCGATCACGTGGACCAGCGTCACCACCGCTCCGGGAGCCGACAGCTCCCGTGCCGTGGCCAGCGCCGAGCGTCCCTTGCTACTGAGGTCGACCGGTACCAGGATTCTCTCGAACATGCTGTCCTCCGGGGCCGTACCGTGGGCGGGAGCCGTTCCCGACCACCCGCCCGCGGCGGTTCGCGCCGAGTCTATCGCCGCGGCGGCGTCCCGGGCTCACCCGCCGGGACGGGGCGCCCCGCGGTCCGCCCGTCCGTCGCCGCCCGGCCTCCCCCCTCCCCGGGTGGTTCCAGGCCCCCGGCCCGGTGCTACGGTCCCCCCATGAGACGGTGGCTCGTGCGCCTCGGCGTGCTCGCGGCCCTGGTGGTGCTCGTGACGGCGCTACGCTGGACCGTCTTCCGTCCCGACCCGATCGCGGTGACCGCCACCGAGATCGGTCGGGGGACGGTCGAGGAGACCGTCACCAACTCCCGCGCCGGCACGGTCCAGGCCCGGCGGCGGGCGAAGCTGTCCCCGGAGGTGGGCGGCCTGGTGGTCGCGACGCCCCACCGGGAGGGCTCCCGGGTGACCGCCGGCGAGGTGCTCCTCCAGCTCGACGACGACCTCCAGCGCGCGGAGCTCGAGCTGGCGCGGCGGGCGCTCTCCGCCGCCGAGGCCATGCGGGACCAGGCCTGCCTGGAGTCCGAGCGGGCCGTGCGCGAGCGCGACCGTCTCGCCCGGCTGGCCGCCGACGACATCGTCTCCGAGGACCTCCTGGACGAGGCGACCACCCGGGCCGAGAGCTACGCCGCCGCCTGCACGGCCGCCCGGGCGGAGGTCGAGCGCTCCGCCGGCGCGGTGGCCCTGGCGCGGACCCAGCTCGACCGGACCCTGCTCCGCGCTCCCTTCGACGGCATCGTGGCCGACCTCTGGATCGAAGTGGGCGAATGGGCGACCCCGGCGCCGCCCGCCGTGCCGGTGCCGCCGGTGCTCGACCTGATCGACCCCTCCTCCATCTACATCAGCGCCCCCATGGACGAGGTGGACGCCGGGGTCCTGCACCCGGACCTGCCGGTCCGGCTCACCGTCGACTCCCATCCGGGCCGGGTCTTCGACGGCCGGATCGCCCGCGTCGCCCCCTACGTCGAGGACGCGGAGGAGCAGAACCGGACGGTGGAGATCGAGGTGGAGCCGACCGACCAGGGTTTGGCCTCCAGCCTGCTGCCCGGCACGTCGGCCGACGTGGAGGTGATCCTGGAGACGCGGACGGACGTGCTCCGGGTGCCGACGCTGGCGCTGGTGGAGGGGGATCGGATCTTCCTGATCGGCCCGGAGGGGACGATCGTCGACCGGGAGGTCGAGCTCGGCCTCTCCAACTGGGACTGGACCGAGATCGTCTCCGGGGTCGACGGGGGCGAGCGCGTGGTGACGTCCCTCGACCGGGCCGGGGTCGAAGCGGGGGCGGTGGTCACGGTCGAATGATCCGCCTCGAGTCCATCTGCCGCACGTTCGACCTGGGTGGGCGCCCGGTCCACGCGCTGGTGGACGTGGACGAGGAGATCGGCGCCGGGGAGCACGTGGCGATCGTCGGACCGTCCGGATCGGGCAAGTCCACGCTGCTCAACATCGTCGGCTGCCTCGACCGGCCCAGCACCGGCCGCTACTTCCTGGAGGACCGGGAGGTCGCCCGCCTGTCCGAGAGCGAGCTGGACACGGTCCGGCGCGAGAAGATCGGCTTCGTCTTCCAGTCCTTCCACCTGGTGAGCCGGCTCTCCGCCCTGGAGAACGTGGAGCTGCCGATGCTGTTCGCCGGCGTGCCCCGCAGGGAGCGGCGCGAACGGGCCCTGGCGGCCCTCGACGCCCTCGGCCTGGCCGACCGGAGCGAGCACCGCCCGGACCAGCTCTCCGGCGGCGAGCGCCAGCGCACCGCCATGGCCCGGGCGACGGTGATGGCCCCGGTGATCCTGCTGGCGGACGAGCCGACCGGCAACCTGGACACGGCATCCGGCGGCCAGGTCCTCGATCAACTGGACCGGATGAACGACGACGGGCTGACGCTGGTGGTGGTCACCCACGATCCGTACGTGGCCCGCCGGGCGGACCGGCTGCTGGTGCTGGTGGACGGCCGGATCGCCCTGCGCAAGCCGGCGGCCGAGGTCCAGAGCCTGGAGGAGCTGTTCGCCCCGCTGGCGCGCGAAGAGACCGGGAGCCGGAGCGAATGACCCCCGCCGACGTCGGCCTGTTCGCCTGGCGCGCCCTGTCGCGGCACCCACTCCGCAGCGGCCTGTCCCTCCTGGGCGTGGCGGTCGGGGTGACCGCGGTGGTGCTGCTCACGGCGCTGGGCGAGGGGGCGCGCCGCTACGTGGTCGACCAGTTCTCGTCGATCGGCTCGGACCTGCTGATCGTGCTGCCCGGGCGGGTGGAGACCACCGGCGGCATGCCGGGGGTGGGGGGCACGCCCAACGACCTGACCCTGGACGACGCGGAGGCCGTCGCGCGGCGGGTGGGCTCGGTGCGCTTCGTGGCGCCGGTCGCCGTCGGCACCGAGAGCGTCGCCCACGCCGAGCGCCGGCGGGAGGTGGCGATCATCGGCACCACCGCCGACTACGCCCACGTGCGGCGGCTCGGGATCTCCAGGGGGACCTTCCTGCCGGAAGGGGAGGCCGAACGGGGACGCCCGGTGGCCGTGCTCGGATCGACCGTGGCCGCGGAGCTCTTCCCCACGTCCGGCGCCCTCGGAGAGGTGGTCCGGGTGGGCGACTGGCGGCTGCGGGTCATCGGAGTGCTCGGCTCCCAGGGGACCCAGCTCGGCGTGAACGTGGACGACATCGTGGTGATCCCGGTGGGCACGGCGATGCGCATGCTCAACCGCACCTCGCTGTTCCGCGTGCTGGTGGCCGTGGCGCCCGGCGCCGACCTGGACACGGTCCGGGACCGCGTGGTCGGCCTCCTCACCGAGCGCCACGGGGAGGAGGACGTGACGGTGATGACCCAGGACTCGGTGGTGTCGGCAGCCTCGGGCATCCTGGCGGCCCTGACGCTGGCCGTGGGCGCGATCGCCGCCATCTCCCTGGTGGTCGCCGGCATCGGCATCCTCAACGTGATGCTGGTGTCGGTCTCCGAGCGGACCGGCG
>JASFUJ010000257.1:0-5602 GCA_050050355.1 Acidobacteriota bacterium | reverse complement strand
CAGAGGGCCACCCGGAGCCGGCCCCCCTCGGGGCAGCGGATCAGCAGCCGGGCGAGCAGCTCGTCGCGGTCGACGCCTCCAAGGTGCATACGGCCGCGATCGACCAGATATTCGACGCGGGCCGGCGGGACGTCCACCGCCCCCCGCCCCAGGCGCTCCTCGGCGTCGAAGGCGAGGTCGGTCTGGGCGAAGAAGTCGGTCTCCGCCAGCTCGCCGGCGAAGAAGCGGTCCAGCTCCCGGCGCTCGTCGTCGTCGACGCGAGTCTTCATGAACACGAACCCCCGCTCGCGAAACGCGTCCTCGGCCCCCTCGACGGTCTCGCCGGGAGCCGGATCCCGGTCCGAGATCATGGCCATCTCCATGACGAAGGGGATCGAGAACCCGCTCATCGGGTGATACCCGGGGGGCAGCTCGTCGTACCCGAGGATCTCGCGGCTCCGCGCGGCCCGGGACGCGGGATCCGCCAGGGACTCCTCGAACCGCCGGCCCTGGTGATAGGCGAACCACGCCATGACCACGAGCACCGCCAGGACGGCCACGACGAGGGCGCCGCAGCCGCAACCGAGCAGGCTCCTGCGGCGCACCGGCTCCCGCTCTCCGAGGCTTTCGGGACTCTCCGCCATGGCGTCGGCAGTGTATCCGAACCACCGTTCCGTGATATTTTTCCGGTACTGGTCGAAACGGCCAAATGCGCCATGCCCCAGTACCGGAACGAACGCCTCCAGTCCTATTTCGCGGATCGGCCGGAGCTCGGTGTGGTCGCCGTCTGGCTGTTCGGGAGCTGGGCCGCGGAACGGTCCCGCCGGGAGAACCAGCTCGCCGTCGGGGCGCTCCTCGGTCCCTGGCGCGAGCGGGACCCGCGGGCGCGCCGGCGGACCCGCGAGCTGCTCGACGAGGAGCTGTCCGCGGTCGCCGAGGAGCCGGTGGTCGAGCTGGTGATCCTCAACGACGCACCGCCCATCGCGGCCCACCGGATCGTCACCGAGGGCCGCCTGCTCCTGTCCACGGATCCGGAGGCCGAGCGCGCCTTCCTCCGCGACGTCCAGCTCCGCTCCGCCGACCTGGAGATCTTCCTGCGCACGTTCCGGCGCGCCCGGACGCCCGTCCTGGCGAGGTGACCGCTTGAGCTACCTGACCGACCGCCTGACCGATCTACGGCGCCACCTGGACCACCTGGCGGAGCTCCGGCCCCGGGCCCGGACCGCTGACGCCTTGCGCCGGGACATGTCCCTGGACAACGACGTGCGGTACTCGCTGCTGGTGGTGTGTCAGCGGACCATCGACGTCGCCGCGGAGCTCTCCACCCGGCGGCGGCTGCGCTTCGAGGACTACTCGGAGGCGATCCGCAACCTGGCGATCTACGAGGAGTTCCCGGACCCCCTGATCCGGCTCGTCGAGCCCCTGGCGGAGCTGCGCAACGCCCTGATCCACG
Organism: Acidobacteriota bacterium; assembly: GCA_050050355.1. Taxonomy (GTDB): domain Bacteria; phylum Acidobacteriota; class Thermoanaerobaculia; order Multivoradales; family DATKCC01; genus JASFUJ01. The sequence continues at coordinate 4,170 of JASFUJ010000257.1, read as the reverse complement.
GCAACGGCCCGGTGGACCCGGCGCGGGTGGTGGACGCCCTGGGCCGGATGGAGGCGATGGAGCGGTTCTACCAGGCGGCCGACCGGCTGACCGGGAAGAAGCGGTAGGGGCCTTCTGGATCTCCCTCCTCTCCCCCTGGTTCCTGGACGGTTGCCCTTGGGGCGGGGGCCTTCGGCCCCGGTTCGGCCGGCGCGGAGGCCGGCCGCTTCGATCCGGCCGGTCACCATCGGACCCTCTGGTCGAAGCGGCCGGCCTTCGCGCCGGCCGAGAGGATGCCGGAGGTATCCCGCCTTCTCCGTCGTGCCCGGGTGACCGGGCGCGCCCGGTCGTGCGCGAGGCGGAGGGTGGCCGGAGGCCGGGAGCCCCCGGAACGCTCCCGGCAACCTCGGCGGCCTCCCCGGGGAGGCCGAGCGAGGCTACATCCGGTCCGGCAGGGGGATCCCCAGGACGCCGTTCAGCAGATCCAGGCCCCGGCGGAAGACCTGCATCGTCGCCAGCCGGGCCGAACGGACGGCGTCGTCCTCCTCCTGGAGGATCGGGTGGCGGTGGTAGAGGGCGTTGAACTTCTGAGCCAGATCGAGGGCCTCGCGGGCGATCAGGGAGAGCTCCAGGGTCTCGGCCGCCTTGTCCAGCGTCTCCGGCGTCCGGGCCACGGCCCAGATCAGGTCCCAGAGGTCGTCCGCGAACAGCGTCCCGTCCAGCCCGCCCGCCGCGGCGGCCTCCACCCGCTCCGGCAGCCCCGCCTCGGCGAGCTTGCGGCCGATGTTGGTCGCCCGCACCGCCGCGTACTGGAGGTAGGGGCCGGTCTCCCCCTCGAAGTTGAGGGCGTCGTCCAGGTCGAAGGCGATCGGCCGGGTGGTGGTCGCCTTCACCATGAACAGCCTCAGGGAGGCGGTGGCGATCTGGCGCGCCAGCCGGTCGAGCTCCTCGCCGGCGAGCTCCCGGTTGCGCGTGGTGATCTCCTCGCGGCTCTTGGAGACCAGGAGATCCAGCAGGTCGTCGGCCTTGACCCCGATCCCCTTGCGGCCGGACATCTCCAGCGAACGGCCCTCCCCGCCCTCCCCGGCGTCGTCGCCGAGGAAGCCGAACTGGCGGGCCGTGGCCTCGGACAGCGAGACCATCTCGTAGTCGAAGTGGATGGAGCGCTCCGCCTCCTCGGTATGGCCCATGGCCTCCAGGCCGGCCCGGACGACCCGCTGCAGGTAGCTCTGGCGGGCGTCGATGACGTTGATCACCCGCTCGCCCCCGCCGAAGGCCGGGTGGCTCTCGGCGCCGTCCATGGCGGTTTCCCAGAGCTCCCGGTCCATCCAGTAGCGGTAGCCGAAGTCCTTGCCCAGCAGACCGAACTTCCAGAGCTGGTAGGCGATGTCCTTACCGACGTACGTGACCGTGCCGTCGGAACGGACGATGACCTTGTCGGCGTCCTCCAGGCCCGCGAACTCCTCGCTCTGGGCGAGGGGCATCACCCAGCAGCCGGCGTTCTTGCCCCCCTCCTCCAGGTGCATCGCCCCCGACTCCTTCAGCTTCTCGGCCGCCATGGAGAAGAAGTCGAGCCCCAGGATGTGGCGCTCGTGGGTGAGGAGGTCGTAGACGATCCCCAGCCGCCCCATGGTCTCCAGGTGACGGGTGAGCACCCGGCGCGCCACCAGCCGGCCCATCTCGGCCCGCTCTCCCTCGTCGGCCTCGAGCGCGTGGAGGGTCTCGCGGCGCAGGGCCAGGCGGTCGGCGTCCTCCTCGTACCAGCGGCCGACGGCGCTGTAGAGGTCCCAGCAGTAGTAGTCGAACGGCTCCGGCAGGGCGGCGACCTCGGCCCTGGACAGGTGCTCGATGTCCACGAAGCCGACCACGACGTCGGCGAGCTGGACCCCGGTGTCGTCGATGTAGTTCTGGACCTCCACCGGATGGCCGAGGCGCCGCAGCAGGGTGACCAGGACGTCGCCCAGGACGGCGTTGCGCAGGTGGCCGATGTGGGCCGCCTTGTTCGGGTTGATGTTGGTGTGCTCGACGATGGTCTTGCCGGGCCCGGGATCAGCCCCGGCCTCGCCGCCGTCCTCCGCGTCCGGCCCGGGTGGCACCAACGGATCCCGCAGCAGCCGTTCCACCACGGCCGGCCGCTCGAGGTACAGGTTGAGGTACCCTGGGCCCTCCACCCTGAGCTCGCGGACGATCGCCGGCAGATCCAGGCCCTCGGCCAGCTCGTGGCCGATCTCCCGGGGGTTCTTACGGACCTCCCGGGCGAGTTGCAGAGCCGCGGGGAAGGAGAGATCGCCCAGCTCGCGGCGCGGCGGAATCTCGACGATGGGGTCGTGCTCGACGCCGTAGAGATCCCGGATGCGCGCCGCGACCCGGGAGGCGAGATCCGCTTTGAGTCCGCTCAGCATGCTCGACATGGCGGGCGAAGTCTAACCCGAAGCGCGGGCGGTTTCAGTCCGGCCCGGGAAACCGCCGAACGTCCTGATATGATGACGCACCGGAGGGAAGAACAGACCATGGCGGAGAACAAGCTCTCACTCGAGTTGAACGGGACCACTCTCGAGCTGATCGAGGCCGATATCACCCAGTTGGAGGTCGATGCCATCGTCAACGCCGCGAACGAGCAGCTCCAGCTCGGGACCGGCGTGGCCGGGGCGATCCGCGAGAAGGGTGGTCCGAGCATCCAGGAGGAGTGCGACCGGATCGGATCCACCCCCGTGGGGACGGCGGTCATGACGGGCGCCGGAGACCTCCTGGCAAAGCAGGTGATCCACAGCGTCGGCCCCGAGATGGGCGAGGGCGATGAAGACCGCAAGCTCGCCTCCGCAGTCCGCGCCGCGCTGGCGCTCGCCGACCGCAACGGGTTGCGGTCGATCGCCCTGCCGGCGATCTCGACCGGCAACTTCGGGTTCCCGGTCGATCGCGCGGCCCGCATCATGCTGACCGAGATCCATCGCTACCTCCAGGGCGGCACCAAGCTCAACAAGGTGGTGGTCGCCCTGTTCGACGACGAGACGTACAAGACGTTCAAGCGGGAGCTGCGGCGCGGGTTCCGGTAAGCCGGCGCCCGGACGCTCGCAGTCGGCCGGGGCAGAGCCCGGCCGCTTCAACCGGTGAGGTGAGCCCTGGGGGCCCATCCGGCCGGCTTGAAGCCGGCCGAAAACGAGCGCAGCGAGCCACTCTACCCGGCTTCAGCCGGCCGAACGCGAGCGCAGCGAGCCACCTCCCCCGGCGTCACGCCCCGAACTTGCGCAACCGGCCTGCGTTGCCCAGCAGCAACCCCAGCAGCTCCCGGGCCGGGAACGTCCCCAGATGACCGCGGGCCGCCGCCGGCTCGGTGAGCTCCGTCTCGTCGTCCACGAAGCAGACCGGTCCGTGCACGAGGAGCGGCACGGGGTGCCATGAGTGCAGCATCATCGGCGCCGGGGTCGAATGGTCGCCGGTGATGGCGAGCACGTCCGCCGCGGGGTCCAGCAGCTCCACCAGGCGCGGCAGCGCGGCGTCCACCCGCTCCAGCACCCGGACCTTGGCCCACAGGTCGCCGTCCTCGCCGGCCTTGTCCGCCTCCTTGACGTGGATGAACAGGAAGTCGAAATCCCGCCACCGGGCGCGGACCCCCTCGAACAGCTCCGCCACCTCCTTGCCGGCCTCGACCACCTCCATGCCGCACAGCTTCGCCACACCCCGGTAGAGCGGGTAGCCGGCGAAGCAGCCGAGCCGCAGGGCGTACAGCGCGTCCATCGTGGGGAGCTTCGGCAGGGTCTCGAAGCCGCGCAGCAGGAAGCCGTTGGCTCGGGGCTCTCCCGAGAGCGCCCGCAGCATGACCTCGAGCGCCGGCCGGAGCCGTCGGATGGTGTCCTCGGCCTCCGGCCGCCGCGGGTTCAGCTCGAGCGAGGGGACCCCCGTCTCCTGCGGGTCCGTGTCCTCGATCTCCGGCGAGAGCCCCTCCCCTTGCACCAGGATCACGAAGCGGTGCCCCTCTCCGGAGTGGATGGAGACCCTCAGGGAGTCAGCCCCGGACGCGGAATCCGGTCCGCCCCCGAACCCGGCTTCGGACAGGGCCCGGTTGAGCACCTCCGTGAGCCGGCGGTTCTCGTCGGTCGGGATGCGGCCGGCCCGGCGGTCGGTGACGCGGCCCCGATCGTCCAGGGTGGCGAAGTTGCCCCGGGCCACCACGTCGCCCGGCGCGAAGTCGAC
>JASFUJ010000256.1:0-5606 GCA_050050355.1 Acidobacteriota bacterium | reverse complement strand
CCCGTTGCTCCCGGTCCACGATCCCCATCTCGAGGAGGTGTTCAGCGATGGCGGACACTGAGAACAAGGTTCCGCGGGACGAGGACGCACCCCCTGCCGCACCCTCTGCCGAGGCCCGGAGCGAGGCCCAGACCGGTGAGTTCGACAGAGACGTCGACATCTCCGGCATCGTCTGGACCGGCATCGTCCTGGCGGGGGTCACCGCGCTGTCGTTCCTCCTGATGTGGTGGATGTTCGAGGGCTTCAAGTCCCACAAGGAGGCCCAGGACCCGCGGCCGATGCCCATCCAGGAGGCCGCCGAGCCCATCGAGCCGCCGGGCCCGCGCCTCCAGTCGACGCCGGAGGAGGACCTGCGCCGGATGCGCGAGCAGGAGGAGGCGCTCTTGAACGGCTACAGCCTGATCGAAGGGGAGGAGGGCTACGCGCGGATCCCCGTGGACGAGGCCCTCGACCTGGCCCTCGAGCGGTCGTTCGCCGGCGGGGAGGACGGAATGTCTTCCACCGGGGAGGCAGTTGAAGGTCCAGGAACGGCGGCCCCCGCGGGGGAGCCTCCGGGAGCCGGGCCGGTGGACGAGGATGCCGGGGCCTCGAACGCCGACCCCGCGAGCGCGGGCGCTCCCGGCCATTCGCCCGAATCCACAAGGAGTCGATGAGTCACCGATGACCCGGAACACCCTCATTCTCGCCACGGCGCTGACCCTCGCGGTCGCCGTCGCCGGGGTCCCGGCCGCGGCCCAGTTCGGGCCTCCGCGCCCGGAGCCGATCGCCGGTGAAGACGGCCAGCCACGACAGACCGAGGGGGTCGAGCTCGAGCAGAAGCTCGGAGCCCAGGTACCCCTCTCGACCGAATTCCTGGACGAGACCGGAGCTCCCGTCACCCTGGCCGACCTGGCCGAGGGCCGGCCGATCGTCCTGGTTCCCGCCTATTACGAGTGCCCCATGCTGTGCAGCCTCGTGCTCAACGGCGTGGTCTCGAGCCTCGACACGCTCGAGTTCGACGCCGACGACCAGTTCGAGGTGATCGTGTTCTCCTTCGATCCCGGGGAGACGCCCGAGGTCGCCATGGAGGCCAAGGAGCGCTATCTGGCGCGCTACGACCGTCCTGGCGCCGGCGGCGGCTTCCACTTCCTCACCGGCGAGGAGGAATCGATCCGCGCCGTGACGGAGGCCATCGGCTACCGCTACAACTACGTGCCGGAGAAGGACGAGTACGCCCACACCGCGGGGATCGTGATCCTGACCCCCGGCGGGAGCGCCGCCCGCTACTTCTACGGCGTCGAGTACCCGCCGCGGGACGTGCGCCTGGCCCTGGTCGAGGCGGCCGACGAGACGATCGGCAACGCCGTCGACGAGGTGCTCCTGTACTGCTTCCGCTACGATCCGGAGACCGGCCGCTACAGCGCCGCGATCCTGAACATCGTCCGACTCGGGGGCGTCCTGACCCTGGCCGCCCTCGGTCTGTTCATGCTGTGGAGCTGGCGCCGGGGCCGGCTCCGGACCGCCGAGGGAGAGGCCTGAGATGTCGGAGAACTTTTCTCTCCTGCCCGAACGGGCATCGACCGTCGCCGCGCAGGTCGACGCCCTCTGGTGGACCTGGGTCGCGATCAGCGTGTTCTCCGCGCTCCTGATCGCGATCGCGGTGTTCTACTTCTTCGTCCGCTACCAGCGCCGCCAGACCGGGCAGATCGGCCACCAGGATCCGGGCTCTACGACCCTGGAGATCGTCTGGTCGGTGATCCCGCTGGCGATCGTGCTGGTCATGTTCGTCTGGGGTACGAAGGTCTTCTTCGACCAGTCCAGGCCGCCGGCGAACGCCGTCGAGTACTTCGCCACCGGCAAGCAGTGGATGTGGAAGTTCAAGCACCCGAGCGGCAAGCGGGAGATCAACGAGCTCCACGTGCCGGTGAATCAGCCGATCAAGGTGACCATGATCTCGGAGGACGTGATTCACTCCCTGTTCGTGCCGGCGTTCCGGGTCAAAGCGGACGTCCTGCCGGGCCGCTACACGACGATCTGGTTCGAGGCCACGAAACCCGGCGAGTACCACCTCTTCTGCGCCGAGTATTGCGGGACCGAGCACTCGCTGATGGGGGGCACGGTCTACGTCATGGAGCAGGACGAGTACGAGGCGTGGCTCGCCAGGGAGCCGGGAGCCGGCGACCAGCTCGCCACCGGTGAGCAGCTCTTCGAGCGGTTCGCCTGCAACACCTGTCACTACGAGGGCGCCCGCGCCCGCGGACCGAACCTGGCGGGGGTCTTCGGCTCCACCGTGACCCTCGCGGACGGCTCGACGGTCACGGCGGACGAGCAGTACATCCGCGAGTCGATCCTCAACCCGAAGGCCAAGGTGGTGAAGGACTACGAGCCCCTGATGCCCACCTTCCAGGGCCAGGTGACCGAAGACCAGCTCCTGGAGCTCGTCCAGTACGTCAAGACTCTCGCCGCCCCGGAGGGCGGCGCCCCGGCCCGCGGCACCGGTCCCGCCGCCCCCGCCGGGTCTCTCGACCGGGAAACCGACGCCGGGCCCATGACCGGAGAAGCACCATGAGCAGTCGCACGGCCGCACGAGCGGTTCCACCGCCGCAGGACAACTACCTGAACGCCACCCACGGGCTGAAATCGTGGCTCCTGACCCTGGACCACAAGAGGATCGCCATCCTCTACCTGATCTCGGTCTCCGTGTTCTTCCTGGTCGGCGGGATCTTCGCCGGGCTCATCCGGCTGGAGCTCCTGACGCCCCAGGGGGACCTGGTGTCGGGGGACACCTACAACCGCCTGTTCACCCTGCACGGGGTGATCATGATCTTCTTCTTCCTGATCCCCGCGATCCCGGCGGTGCTCGGGAACTTCCTGGTGCCGATCATGATCGGCGCCAAGGACCTGGCGTTCCCCAAGCTGAACCTGGCGAGCTGGTACGTGTACAACCTCGCCGGTCTGCTGGGCATCTACGCCATGCTCAAGGGCGGCGTCGACACCGGCTGGACCTTCTACGCTCCGTTCAGCACCACGTACTCCAACAGCTACGTGGTGCCCACGGCCCTCGCCGGCTTCGTGGCCGGGTTCTCGTCGATCTTCACCGGCCTGAACTTCATCGTCACGATCCACCGGATGCGCGCTCCGGGGATGACCTGGTTCCGCATGCCGCTCTTCCTGTGGTCGAACTACGCCACCAGTCTCATCATTCTGCTCGGTACGCCGGTGCTGGCGATCTCGCTGCTCCTGATCATCCTCGAGCGCACCCTCCACATCGGCATCTTCGACCCGAAGCTGGGTGGCGACCCGGTGCTCTTCCAGCACCTCTTCTGGTTCTACTCGCACCCGGCGGTCTACATCATGATCCTGCCCTCCATGGGGGTGATCAGCGAGCTGATCGCCGCCTTCTCCAGGAAGCGGGTGTTCGGCTACAAGTTCGTGGCGTTCGCTTCGCTCGCCATCGCCGTCCTCGGCTTCCTGGTCTGGGGGCACCACATGTTCACCTCGGGACAGTCGGTCTACGCGGCGACCGTGTTCTCGGTGCTGACCATGCTGGTGGCGATCCCCTCGGCCGTGAAGGTCTTCAACTGGACCGCGACTCTCCACCGGGGAGCGATCTCCTACGATACGCCCATGCTCTACGCCCTCGGCTTCCTCGGCCTGTTCACGGTCGGCGGGCTGACCGGCGTCATGCTCGGCACCCTCGGGATCGACATCCACGTCCACGACACCTACTTCGTGGTCGCCCATTTCCACTACATCATGGTGGGAGGCACGATCCTCGGCTACCTGGGAGGTCTGCACTACTGGTGGCCCAAGATGACCGGACGCCTGTACAACCGGTTCTGGTCGCAGGTGTCCGCGATCGTCGTGTTCGTCGGGTTCAACCTGACCTTCTTCCCCCAGTTCATCCTCGGCTTCCAGGGGATGCCGCGGCGCTACTGGAGCTATCCGGCCGAGTTCCAGATCCTCAACGTCCTGTCGACGGCCGGCGCGACCATTCTCGGGGTCGGGCTGCTGATGCCGCTGTTCTACTTCCTGGCGTCGCTGGGCAAGAAGGGCCGCTGGGCGGGCTCCAACCCGTGGGGCGCCATCGGCCTCGAGTGGACCACCTCCTCGCCGCCGCCGCCCCACAACTTCCCGAAGACGCCGACGGTGACTCACGAGGCGTACGCCTACGAGGAGCTTCATCCCGAACCGACCCAGAAGGAGCCGTACGTTGCCTGATCACACTCAGGGTGGGACCCTCGCCCACCACTTCGAGACCTACGACCAGCAGCGGGAGTCCTCCAGCCTGGGGATGTGGCTGTTCCTGGTCACCGAGGTCATGTTCTTCGGTGGCTTCTTCCTGGCCTACATCGTGTACCGGAGCCGCGCTCCCCACGACTTCGCCCTGGCCAGCCACGAGCTCGACGTGTGGCTGGGCGCGATCAACACGGCGGTGCTGATCGCCAGCTCGTTCACCATGGCGATGGCCGTGCGCGCCGCCCAGCTCGCCAAGCGCAAGACGATCGTCGCCTTTCTGATCGGGACGATCGTGTTCGGCTCCGTCTTCCTGGGGATCAAGTACGTGGAGTACAGCTCCAAGTTCGAGCACCACCTGGTGCCCGGGCCGAGCTTCGAGATCCACGCCGAGGGGATCGATCCCGGCGCCGGCGAGATGTTCTTCAACTTCTACTTCGGGATGACCGGGCTCCACGCGGCCCACATGGTGGTCGGCATCGGGCTCCTGATCTGGCTCTGCTTCCCGGCCTGGAAGGGGCGGTTCAACCTGGACTACCACAACCCGGTCGAGGTGGTCGGCCTCTACTGGCACTTCGTGGACATCATCTGGATCTTCCTGTTCCCGTTGCTCTACCTGATCGGTTTCCACATCGGCCATTCGTAGGAGCTGTGCATGTCCCTCCACGTCGAATCCAAGCGCAACTACATCCTGGTCTTCGCGGCCCTGATGGTCCTCACCGCCCTGACCGTCTACGTGGCGTACTTCGACTTCGGCGCCTGGAACAGCGTCGTCGCCATGGCCATCGCGGCAGTCAAGGCGAGCATGGTCGTGCTCATCTTCATGCACGTGCGCCACTCCTCGCCGCTGACCAAGCTGGTGGTGGTCGGGGCGCTGCTCTGGATGGTGTTCATGGTGTCGCTCACCCTCGGGGACTACCTCACCCGCGGCCTCCTGGGCGTGCTGGGGAAGTGAGCCGCCCGCCCTGCCCCTCCGGTCCGAAGCGGCCGGCCTCCGCGCCGGCCGAGAGGACCGCAGGTCCGGCCTTCTGAGGGCGTCGACAGAACGTCATGCGCCGCAACGAGACCCTCCTCGAGCTCCTGCTCGAGCTCCAGACCCTGGACCGGGTGCCGCGGATGGGCTACGTGCTCCGGGGCGTTCCGGACCCGGAGTCGATCACCGAGCACTCCTGGCACGTGGGGTTCCTGGTCTGGGCCCTGGCCGGACGCATCCCGGAGGTGGATGCCGGGCGGGCCATGGAGATCGCCATGGTCCACGACCTGGCCGAGGTCCGGACCGGCGACCTGCCCCGGGTGGCGAGCCGGTACTTCGCCGACGGGGCCAAGGAGGACGCCGAGCGCTCGGTGGTCGAAGAGCTCACCGGCCCCCTGGCCGAGCGCGCCGGCGAGCT
>JASFUJ010000255.1:0-5635 GCA_050050355.1 Acidobacteriota bacterium | reverse complement strand
GCGTCGGGGCAGGCGACGATCTTGCCGGAGACGAGCCCGGCGGCGCGGCCGCCCGGCCCGGTCCGCGGACGATCGAGCCGGAGGTCCGCGAGGACCAGGGAGCAGCGGTCCGAGGGGGCGGCGAGCTGGAGCGTGGGGGAGTCGGGGCGCCCGGTGATCCGCATCTGCCGATCGGCCGAGCGCACCGCGAGGCGTTCGACGTGCGCCTGTTGCCAGGAGGCGCCGAGGCGGGGGTCGAGGACGAGGCTCAACCGGTCCGGGCCGGTGCGCTCCGCGGTGACGTCGGCCGCGGGCGCCGGCCGCGGCAGGGCGAAGGTGGACGCGCAGAGCGTGACGACGAGCGCGAGATGGAACGAGAACGAGAGGCGTCGGGTCATGACGAGCTCCTCCGGGAGTCGTGGACGGTTCGCTACGGGCGATCTGGTCCTGTAGTGACCCGGTGACGGAGAAAGTTCGGCGGGGGACCGTGCGCCGCGTTACAGCGAGATGTTCGGCCAGAGGGGGCGGGCGTCGCCGCCGCAGTCCTCGGCGCTGCCGCACGGCTGGTCGACGCTCTGCCGGAGCTCCCGTTCGGGCTTCGGGCCGGTGGGCGCAGCCCCGGGGCGGGTCGCGCGCTCGCGGGGGGTGCCCCCGACGCCCTCCGTGCGCGCTCCGGGCGTCCCCGGCCCGTCGACGATCCACGACGCGGTGGCGGCCAGCAGCGCCGCCAGGAAGAGCGCCGCGGCGAGCCCCCAGCGCCGGCGCCGGGCGGCCGGAGACCGGCGACCCGGTGCAGGATCGGTCGACGGGGCGGTGTCTTCCGCGGGGGCACTCCCGGGGGCACTTGGGGCCCGGAGGGCTCCGAGGCGCCGTTCCAGCGCGGTCCATCCCTCGTCGGAGGGCTCGGGGCGCAGGTCGGCGACGGCCTCCCGGGTGGCCCGCAGGGTCTCGAGTCGCGCGGCGCACCGCGAGCAGGCGCCCAGGTGGGTGCGCACCGCGAGCTCTTCGGCGGGGCCGAGCTCCCCGTCGAGGAACGGGGTCAGGCGGGGTTCGATCCGTCGGCAGTCCATCAGCGTCCCTCCTCCATGAGATCACGGAGCGCGGTGGCCAGCCTCGCGCGGGCCTGGTGCAGCCGCGAGCGGACCGTCCCCACGGGCACCTCCAGCACCTCGGCGATCTCGGCGTAGGCGAGCTCCTCCCAGTCCCGCAGCACCAGGACGGTCCGATGGATCTCGGGAAGCCGCTCCACCTCCCGGCGGACGGCGCGCCGCAGCTCCCCGGCCGCCAGCCGTTCGGCGATCCCGGGGGAGAGATCCGGGATCGCGTCCAGCGGCCGATCGTCACCCTCCTGGCCGATCGGCTCGGGGCGACGGCGTCTGCGCCGCCGCTCGTGGAGGCAGACGTTGCGCGCCGTGCCGTAGAGCCACGTCCTGAAGCGCGAGCGACCGGCGAACCGGTGGAGGGAGCGGTAGACCTGGAGGAAGATCTCCTGGACCAGGTCCTCGGTCCGCTCGGTGCGTCCGCCGGCCTGCCACGCCACGAACTGCCGGACCCGGGCGCTGTAGCGGTGGAAGAGCTCGGCGAAGGCGCCCCGGTCTCCGTCCACGGCGGCCGCGGCCAGCTCCTCGTCCGAGAGGCGGGCGGACGAGCCCCGACCGGGACCCGGGGCCGATGGATCGGGCAGGCTCATGGCGGCGGGTCGGCCCCTTCCTCCGGAGCCCGCTCGGGTTCGCCGGGCGGATGGTCGAAGTCCAGGTTGTGCGGCTTCGTGGAGAGCCGGAGCCGTGCCGTCGACCGGACCTCGTCCGGTTCGACCTCTTCGAGCTCGAACTGGTCCGCCCGCACCGCCCCCTCGCCGGACAGGAGGAAGCCGTAGTAGATCCGGTCGGCCTCCTCGGGCACGTCGAGGACCACGCGGACCTTCCGCCAGCCCGTGGTGCCGCGGACGGGCCGTCCGCGCATGTTGTCGAAGGCGAGGACCCCGGTCCGCCCCTCGGCGTCGAGGTCGTCGACCCGCATCCAGAGGCCGGACCAGCCGGTGACGTCCTCGGCCTGCAGCCAGGCGGTCAGCCGCAGGCGGCTCTCCCGGTGCGGCTCGGCCTCGATCCAGCGCATCACGCTCACGAAGCCCTCGGGATGAGGCACCGCGGAGCGCAGGAGCGCCGCGGCGGTGCCGAGCCGTCCGCCGGACGGCTCCAGCTCCACCGCGTAGTCACCGGGCCGGTCGCCGCCGAGCAGCCAGCCGGAACCGGGCTCCTCCGACGCGTCCCGGGGGCCGGGTTCTGCTCCGACCCCGGCCCGGCAGGGCAGCACGAGCAGGATCGCCAGGGCGGCGACGGGAGCGATCCGGCTCACCGCGGCTCCGGGGCCCGGCCTCGGTCCCGTCGCCGGCCGCGCGTCCCCTCATCCGTCCCGTCGGGGCGATCGGTGGGAGGGCGCTCGACCGGCGGCCGGGTGACCTCGACCCGGGAGTCGACCAGCTCCAGCTCGAAGTCGTCGACCCGCAGTGTTCCCGCGCCCATCAGGAAGGTTCCGAACGCCACCACGACCGCCTCGTCCGGGACGTCGAGGACCACGTCGTGGCGCCGCCAGCCGGAGGTGCCCCGGATCGGCCGGTTCCTCATGTTGTCCACGGCCAGGAGCTCCCGGCCCGGGCCGTCGGTCCGGTGGCGGCCGTCGACCCGCAGGTAGATCCCCGCCCAGCCGGTGACGTCCTCGGTCCGCACCCACGCGCCGAGCCGGAGGCGCCCTCCGCGGTACGGGCCGGCGGGCACGCTCTGCTGAACGCCGGCGAAGCTCTTCTCGGCCGGCTCGCGCACGGTCTCGATCAGCACGCAGTCCGATCCTCCGCGGCCACCCCCCGGGTCCAGCGACAGTTCGTAGGCGTCCGTGTCCCGGCCCACCCAGCCCCAACCGGGCGGCGGGTCGATCTGGGCGCTCGTCGCGAGGAGCACGAGGCAGCCGGCGGCCGCCCGGGGCAGGATGCGGCGCAGCGACGTCTGGAGTCTCCGGCTCATCGGTCTCTCAGTGACCCGGTCCGGCGGAAAGTTCGCGGGATCTTCCCCGGAGGATAGACCATCCGGGGCGCAGACTCCTCGGCCGCTCCGCCGGTCCGGCCGAGCTGTTCACCCGCCTCCCGGCGGGAGGAGTGGTGGCGCACCCGGCGACGGGGTTGACAAGATCGGCGCGCCCGGTCGTCCAGTACACCGTGAGCGCCGAACCCATGATCTTCCAAGGAGACCAGCCGGCCCCCGAGCCCCCCGAGCTCCCCGAGCTCCGTGATTCCCGTGAGCCCGGTGCCTCCGAGACGGACGCGGCCTTCCGCCGCCTTGCCGGCGGGGACCTGGGCGGGCTGGAGGAGCTCTACGACCTGGAGGCCGACGGGCTGTTCGCCCTGGCCCTCTGGATCACCGGCTCCCGCGAGGACGCCGCCGACGCGGTCCAGCAGGTGTTCGTCAAGCTGGCCACGCGCCGGCGGACGCTCGGTGGGGTGCGCAAGCCCCGGCCGTACCTGCTGGCCATGATCCGGAGCGCCGCGACCGACCGGCTGCGCGCGGCCCGACCCCGAGCCTGGCCCGAAGCCCGGTCCGACGCGCCGGAGGACGACCTGCTGCTGGAAGCCGCGCCGGCCGACCCCGCCGCCGGCGTGGACGCGGAGGCGGCGAGCCGGCATCTCCGGCGGCTGCCGCTGCGCCAGCGCGAGGCCGTCTACCTGCGCTACTTCGCCGAGCTCTCCTTCGCCGAGATCGGACGGGTCACCGGCGTCTCGCTGTTCACCGCCGCCAGCCGCTGCCGGCTGGGTCTCCAGAAGCTCCGCAAGTGGATGGGAGTCGAGCCATGAGTCGAACCCGTCGCCGACCGTTCCGGGGCCTCCGGCCGCCGGGCGCGCCCGCCGAGCTGCGGCGGCGCACGCTGGACGCGGCCCGGGCGGCGCCGGCCGATCCGGTCGGACCGCCCGAGCCGCATCCCCGGGTCGTCACCGACCGTCTGTGGGAGAGCCGGCCGCTGCGCCTCGCATGGGCCCTCCTGGTGGTGGCGCTCCTCGGCGTCAACCTGCTGCTGGATGCCTCGCCCGCGGAGCTCGCCCGCCCGGGGGAGGGGGCCTCCGCGGGCCACGGAGAGCCCAGGACCCTGCTGGAGTCGCGGGACGCCGTCCTCCGGGCTCTTCTGGGAGAAGGGCTCGAAGAACGACCCGTCCGCGACGCGAGCCCACGGTTTCCCGAGCATCCCCGGAGGAAGTCATGAAACGGAGCACGTTCCGCCGCACCGTCCTCACCCTGGCCGTCGTCGTCCTCGCCGCCCTGGTCGTCCTCACGGCCGTCCGCTTCGAGCGCTCGCGGGACCTGGCCCGCGCCGCGGACCGCTTCGAGGAGACCGTGGGCCCCCTGGAGCTCGAGGCCTACGCCCCCGAGCCGGTGCCGGACGCGGAGAACGCCGCCCTGCCGGTCCTGGAGGCCCTCGAGCGCCTCGAGGACCGCGCGGACGACGACCTGTGGTCGAAGGAGCTCGCCGCGCTCCGGCGACAGAACCGCTCGGCCGCCGAGGACTGGTCCGCCGAGGAGGTGGGCCGGGCGCGGACCCTGGTGGCCTCCCGGCCGGAGGCCCTGGAGCTCCTCGGCGAGGCGGCCGGCCGGTCCGGATCGTCCTTCCGGCTGGACTACGCCGCGGGGCCGGCCATGGAGGTCCCCAACCTCCTCGCCGTGCTCCACGCCGGGGATCTCCTGTTCGCCCGGGCGCGGCTCGGCTGGCTGGACGGCCGGCCGGAGGAGGCGGTCCGCTCGGTCGAGAGCCTGGCCTCCCTGAGCAGGGTCCTCCAGGGGGAGGGCCTCCTCATCTTCCAGCTCGTCGGCCACGCGGTGGAGGTCCTCCAGGTGCGGGCGATCCGGGAGGGGCTCGCCACCGGCAGTCTCGATCGGGACGCCCTCCGCCGGCTCCGGGAGACCGTCGGGGAGCGCTCCCGGAGCGATCGGCTCCGCCGGGCCCTCGGGGTCGAGGGCTCGATGATCCACCTGGTGCGCCCGGGAGGGCCGGCGTCTCCGACGCTCTTCGGCCGGCGCGGTGGCCTGGACGGGCTCGCCGACGCCCTGGTGGACCGCGAACGGTGGCTGGACCGGATCGCCTACCGCTGGCTGGGCCACCGCGCGGTCGCCCGGGAGCTCGACTACTACGCCGGCTTCCTCCGGGCCTTCCCCGACCTCAGCTACGCCGAGCTGCTCGAGCGGCCGGAGATCCTGCACCCGCCGCCGGGCGACCGGACGAGGCTGGTCGTCGACCTGGAAGGAGTGGCGGGCACCCTGGCGGCCACCGAGGCCCTGTCCCGTCTGTCCCGCCTGTCCCTCGACGTGGCGCTGGCCGGCGCCGAGACCGGCGCGCTCCCGGCGGAGCTGCCGCCCACCCCCGAGGCGGGCGCCGGCCCGTTCACCGGAAACCGCCCGGTCTACCGCAGGGCCGCCCCCGGCGCGGACGGTTCGGCGACCCTGTCGCTCCCCGGAGCCGCCGAGCTCTGGGGGGACGTGAAGGCCACGTTCGCCCATCACCTGGACGGGGCGGAGCTGTTCGAGTGGCGGGTGGGGGTGCCGCCGGTCCCCTCGGACCGGAGCCGGCCGGGTCCTTCCGGTTGAGCGCCCAAGCGGTGTGCCGCATCGCCCGGCCGGGA
>JASFUJ010000254.1:0-5656 GCA_050050355.1 Acidobacteriota bacterium | reverse complement strand
GCCGTCACCGCGTCGCTCACCGCCGGGGCGGTCCTGGTGGCGCCGCTCGCGGCCGCGGGCGCGGTGCTCCTGGGGACGGTCTTCCTCGGCCGCGTGTTCTGCGGCTACCTCTGCCCCCTGGGGGCGTGCCTGGACTGGACCGCGCCGCCGGTTCGAAGCAGCGTCCGGAGCACCTCCCGCTCGAAGGGCGTGGCGCCCCGCAGCTTCCGTCGCTGGGGGTGGATCAAGCACGCCCTGCTGGCGGTCCTGGTGGTCGGGGCGGTGGCCGGCATCCCGCTCGCCTACCTGTTCGACCCCCTCGCGATCCTGTGGCGCGCCCTGGCGCTCGTGGTCTATCCGCTGGCCCTCGCGGCGGCCGGGTTCGGCGTGGACGGCGCCCGAAGCCTGCTGGAGCAGGTCTCGTCCACCACGCCCCTCGCCTTCTCGACGCCGCACCGGGTGTTCGCCGGAGCCCTGCTATCGGCCGGCCTGCTGGGGGCGATCCTGGCGCTCAACCGGGTGGCGCCCCGCCTCTGGTGCCGGGTCGCCTGCCCGCTGGGGGCGCTGCTCTCGATCGTCGGGGCGCGCCCGTGGCTGCGCCGGCACCTGGACGCCGACGCCTGCCTGGCGTGCACCCGGTGCCGGAGCGTCTGCCCCATGGGCGGCCTGGCCGAGCGGCCGGACGGAGCGACCCCGGACGGGTGCCTGGTCTGCCTGCGCTGCGCCGACGCCTGCCCGACCGGCTCGGTGTCGCTGCGCTTCGCGCCCCCGTTCGGCCGGAGCTCCCACGGGGAGCCGGCGCCGGCCGTGCCGGCCGGAGACGGCGGGGACGGGGCCCCGGCGGTCACGACCCTCAGCCGGCGACGGTTCATGGCCGGCACCGCCTGCGGCCTCGGAGGGCTGTTGGTGCTCGACCGGGTGCCCGGGGCCGCGGCCGCGGAATCGGGCGGTGGACCCCTCCGGCCGCCGGGCCACCGGTCGGAAGAGGACTTCCTCGACCGGTGCGTGCGCTGCGGCATCTGCATGCAGGCCTGCCCGACCAACGTCATCCAGCCCGACCTGCTGCCGGCCGGCGGCGTCACCGGGTTCTTCGCCCCCGCGCTGGTCCTGCGGCTGGGCGGCTGCGACCCGGAGTGCCTGCGCTGCGGCGAGGTCTGCCCGACCGGAGCCCTCGAGCCCCTGTCGCCCGAGGCGAAGAAGACCTGGATCTTCGGCACGGCGGTGGTCGACGCGGAGCGGTGCGCGCGGACCGCCTCCGCGGGCCGCCGGGGCGGCGCGGACGGAGCGGGCGAGGACTGCCGGGCCTGCGTCGAGGTGTGCCCGTACGATGCCTTCGAGCCGGGCCCGCCGCCGGGCGCGGCGCCCCGGCTCATCGCCGAACGCTGCACCGGCTGCGGCCTGTGCGAGTTCCGTTGCCCGGTGCCGTCCCGGTCGGGCCGGTCGCGTCGCGCCGCGTTCACCGAGCGGGCGGCGATCCGCGTGGTCACCGTGGAGGAGGCCGCGAGCCTGTCGCCTCCGGAATCGTCTCCGGCCGGACCGGCGCGGGACGACTCCTATCTGCCCCCCTTCCTGAGGACTTCCTGAAGGTTCCGAGGATCGATCATGCAGCGTGCCGCGACCATCCGTCATCGCCTCCCGAGGGCCGTCCCTTGCGTCCTCGCCGTCCTGCTCGCGCTCGCGCCGGCCGCGGGGGGAGCGAGCGCGTCCGGCGTGTTCACCGACGTCACCGCCGGCTCCGGGATCGACTTCGTCCACACCTTCGGCGACGAGGAGATGAGCAACCTGGTGGAGTCGAGCGGCTACGGGGTCTGCCTGTTCGACGCCGACGGCGACGGCCGGCTCGACGTCTACCTGGTCAACGGCTCGGTGCACCCGGAGGTGAGCGACCTCCCCGAGGACGCCGGAGCGGCGACGGCCGGCCTGCCGCTGCCCACCAACCGGCTCTACCTGAACTCGACCGCGCGGGCGGACGGCGGCGGACCGGCGGCGCTCCGCTTCCGGGACGTCACCGAGGCGGCGGGCGTCGGCGACACCGGGTTCGGCATGGGCTGCGTCGCCGGTGACCTGGACGGCGACGGCGACCGGGACCTGGTGGTCACCAACTACGGGCCGAACCGGGTGTACCGCAACGACGGCCCGGACGCCGGCGGGGTGCCCCGCTTCACCGAGGTGGCCGGGGAGACCGGCCTCGACGACCCGGCCTGGGGGATGGGTGCGGCCCTGCTCGACGTGGACGGGGACGGGCTGCTCGACCTCTACGTGGGCAACTACGTCCGCTTCGACCCGGACTACCGGGCCTACTACGTGACCGACCGCTTCCCCGGCCCGCTGGCCTACCCGGGCTCGCCGGACCGGCTGTGGCGCAACGCCACCGGTCCCGACGGCGCGTGGCGCTTCGAGGACATCACCGAGCGGGCGGGCGTCGGCAACCCGGAGGGCCGGGCCATGGGGATCGGGGTGAGCGACCTGGACCGGGACGGCCGCCCGGACGTGTTCGTGTCCAACGACGCCATGGCCAACTCCCTGTTCCGGAACCGGGGCGACGGCACCTTCGAGGACGTGGCGCCGATGACCGGTGTGGGCTACTCCGCCAACGGCGACGCCACCGCCGCCATGGGCGTCGACCTGGGGGACCTGGACGGCGACGGCAACTTCGAGATCCTGGTCCCGGACATGAGCTTCAGCACCCTCTACACCTCCCTGCCGGGGGCGGCCGGTCGGCCGGCGGGCCTGTTCGAGGACCGCTCCCGCCAGTGGGGGCTCGCCCTGGTGGCGGCCCAGTACGTGGGGTGGAGCGGGCACCTGCTCGACTACGACCTGGACGGCAGGCTGGACCTGTTCATGACCACCGGCGATCTCCACGACGTCGAGCCGACCGAGGACGTCCTGCTCCACAACGAGCCGGACGGGCGGCTGCGGGACGCCGCCGCCGAGGGGGGGGAGCACTTTCGCAACCCCACCATGGGACGCGGCGCCGCGGTGGGGGACCTGGACGACGACGGGGACCCGGACCTCGTCCTGAACGTCCTCGCGGGCCACGCGATCGTCCTGCGCAACGACCAGGCGACGGGGAACCACTGGCTCGGCGTGCGGCTGGTGGGCACGAAGAGCAACCGGGACGGGGTGGGAAGCCTGGTCGAGGTGGAGACCGGCTCCGGGGAGGCCCGCAGGGTCCAGATCCGCGAGATCCAGGCCGGAGAGGGCTACCTGGGGTCGGGCGATCCGCGGGCCCTGTTCGGCCTGGGCGCCGCCGCCGAAGCCGTCCGCATCACGGTCCGCTGGCCGTCGGGTGTGGTGACCACCCGCGAGGGCGTCGCGGCGGACCGGTACGTGACCATCGAAGAGGAGGTCGAACCAGCGCCATGACCGTCGTCCGCCGCCTGCCGCTTCCCGCGCTCGCCGTCGCCGTCTCGGCGCTGGCCGCCATCACCCTCGGAGCCTCCGGATCGAGCGGGCCGGCCGCCGGGTCCGCTCCGTCCGACCCGATGGCCCGCTTCTACCGGGGCGCCCCCGGCGAGCCGGCGTACCCCGATCCGACCGACCTGGCCGTGACCTCGGACGGCCGCACCCTCGCGGTCGCCTGTTCCGGGATCGACGCCCTCCGGGTCCTCGATCTGCCCGAGGGGACCGTACGCCACGAGATCCCGACCGGCCGCCATCCCTCCGCCGTCGCCCTGGGACCGGACGGAAGGACCGCCTACGTGGCGGGCCGGGACGATGACACGGTCACGGTGGCCGATCTCGAGACCGGCGAGGTCCTGGCGCGGTGGGGCACCGGCCGTTCGCCCCAGGACGTGCTGGTGGGGCCGGACGGGCGGGTGCTGTTCACCGCCAACGCGGTCTCCGGCGACGTGTCGTTCATCGACCTGGCGACCGGCCGGGAGCTCAAGCGCATGCGCGGCGGTGAGCGGCCCCGGGCGCTGGCTCTCTCCCGGGACGGCAGGACCCTGGCGGTGGCCAACCTGCTGGCCGATCCCCACCTGCCCGACGAGGCTCCGGTGGGCCAGGTGACCCTGATCGACCTGGAGCGCGGACGCCTGGCGGCGCGGGTGGCCGTGCCGGGCACCAACCTGCTCCGGGGCGTCGCCGCGCTGCCGGACGGCTCGTTCCTGGTGCCGCTGGTGCGGCCCAAGAACCTGATCCCCCTGATCCAGGTGGACGGCGGCTGGCAGATGACCAACGGGGTGGCGCTGATTCCGGGCCTGAGCAGCGACTCGCGCCCGGACCCGAGTCGGGATCGTCCGGACCCCCTCCAGCTCCTGGTGGACACCCGGGGCCACCACTGGGCGGACCTGACCTCCGCCGCCGTCTCCGCCGACGGGGCGACGGCCTACGTCACGGCGGGCGGCGCCGACCGTCTGCTGGTGCTCGACCTGGACGTGCTGCGGCGTCTCCCCGGGGAGATGGGGCTCCCGGAGCGCGACCGTCTCGCCGACCGGCTCGACCTGGCGCCGCGCTACGTCCGGGCGGCGATCCCCACCGGCGCCAACCCCCGCTCGGTGGCCCTGTCGCCGGACGGCGCCCGGGCCTACGTGGCCGACCGGCTGGGCGGCACCGTGAGCGTCGTGGACACCGCCGGGCTCCGGCTCGAGCGCCGGATCGACCTGGACGGACCGGCCGAGATCACCCGGGTGCGTCGCGGCGAGCTCCTCTTCCACAACGCGGCCGCCACCTTCCACGGTCAGTTCACCTGCGTGACCTGCCACCCGGACAGCGGCCACGACGGGCTGGTCTACGACATCTCGCCCGACGGGCTGGGCCGCAACCTGGTCGATTCGAAGACCCTGCACGGGGTGGCCGGGACCGCGCCCTTCAAGTGGTCGGGCCACAACCCGGACCTGCGCACCCAGTGCGGCCCGCGGGCGGCGCTGTTCATCAACCGGTCGCTGGGTTTCGGGGCCGAGGGCACCGAGGACGTGGTGGCCTACATGGCCCAGATTCCGTACGAGCCGAACCGGGACCGTCCGGGGCCGGAGGAGCGCCTGACCCCCCTCCAGCACCGGGGCAAGGAGATCTTCGAGCGCACGGTCGACAACACCGGCCGGCCGATCCCGGAGTCGAACCGCTGCGGCTTCTGCCACTCGGGCCCCCGGGGCACCAGCAACCGCTCGTTCGACGTGGGCACCCGCTCCGAGCACGACGACAAGGGCCTGTTCGACACGCCGGGCCTCAACAACCTGGCCGAGACCGGCCCCTACCTGCACGACGGCAAGGCGCTCAGCCTGGAGGAGCTCTGGACCGTCTACAACCCGGACGACCGCCACGGCCGGGCCAACGACATGTCCAAGGAAGAGCTGAACGCCCTGATCGAGTACTTGAGGACGTTTTGATGCCCAGAGAGGCCGGATTCGTGACGATTGAGGCGAGGATTTCCAGGACTGTCGGTTGCGCCGCTCCGATCGACCTGGATGGTCCTCTGAGTCACCCCTACAACCCCCCGTCCCCCTCCCGAACCCCGCGCCGCTTCGGCGACGACGTTGTGGTCGGTTCGAAGCGGAGCTTCATAGGAACTGGTGCCATGAAAAGCTTTCTTTCAGTTTGCCTGGTGATCGCCGTTCCGGTGGCGTTGATCACCGTGCCGGCGTTTGCGCAAGCCGCGAACGACGGGCCGCCGCTGTTCACCGAGTGGCGCACGTTCGGCACCGCGGACGGCCTGCCGAGCGATGTCGTCTTCGCC
>JASFUJ010000253.1:0-5663 GCA_050050355.1 Acidobacteriota bacterium | reverse complement strand
CGCGTGGGAACTGGAGCTCCGTCCGGTGCTCGAGCAGCTCGTAGTCGATGCCGTAGACCGCAGCCGGGTCGAGGTCGGTCTCCCGGACCACGCGGCCGTGATCGGTCACCGCGGCCAGGTTGTCGATGTCGTCGTGGACGAGCCGGTGCGGCAGGCCGGTGTAGCGGGTTTGCGATCGCACCATCCGGCGCACGTCGAAGTCGATTCCGAGGTCGAAGTCGTCGTCGTCCCGGACGCGCGCGTCCAGGGCGAAGCTGCCGCCGGTGCCGCGGCTCTCGATCTCGACTGCGGCGTCGGGTCCGCCGTCGTTCGGCTCGTACTCGGTGACCACGTCGGGGGAGCCGTCGTCACTGGCGTCCCAGGCACCGAGCTCGACGGTGCCTTCCGTGGTGGTCTCGGTGTCCTCGGCGTTCGCCTGGACGGCGGGCAGGGCCAGCAGCGCCAGCGCGACCGCGACGAGCCCGAGGAGTCGTAGGGTTTGTTGCGTCATCATCTCCTCCTGTCGTGGGTCGCGATTCACTGGAGCAGAGCCTCGCCGCGGCCCGGAACGGACTGGGACGGCAGGTCGGATCCGTGGATCTTGGTGTGGCACTGGGTGCAGTTGGTGGTGAACGCGATCCGGAAGCCCTCGGGCCCCCAGGGGTTCTCGCGCTCGATGCCGCCCACGTCCACCTCGCCGCTCTCGCTGGCGTCGTAGCCGGCGTGGAAGTGGAGCTCGTGGCACTGCAGGCACAGGGCCGGTTGCGAAACGCTCAGGAGGTTGTTGGCCACGCTTCCGTGCGGGGTGTGGCAGATCGAGCAGTCCTCTTCGACCGGCTCGTGCTCGAACACGAACGGTCCTTCGACCGCCTGGTGGCACTCGTAGCAGAGCTGGTCCTTGCGGATCAGGGGCCGTCCGAAGGGGCCTCGGAGGGCCGCCTCGGAGGCGCCGTGGACGTCGTGGCAGCTCGCGCAGGTCATCTTGCCCTCGCGCACCGGATGGTGCGACGGGAGCTGGAACCGGGCCTCCACGTCGCCGTGGCAGGTGCGGCAGGACTGCTCGGGCCGGGACGCCGTGTGGATCGTGTGGCACGCGGTGCAGTCGAAGCCCTCGATGGCGTGCGCCGAGGCGGGCCATTCGGTCTGGCCCTTGCCGCGGTGGCAGCTCAGGCAGGTCTGCGCGGCCGGGGCGTCGGGGCCGAAGCCGCGGATGAGCGCCGTGTCCATGGACTCGGCGTGCTCCGAGCCGGGGCCGTGGCAGCCTTCGCAGCCGACGGCGCGGCCCTGGACCTCGAAGCGCTCGATGCGGGCATGGATCCGGCCCTGCATGGCCTCGAGGACGTCGTCGTGACAGCCGGCGCAGGTGGCGTCACCGACCGGTTCGGCGCTCGCCTCCCACCCGGCTTCCATGGCCCTGCCCTCGCTCCCGGGCGGCCCCTGCGCGGCGGCGAGGCCGGCCAGGGTCACCGCGCCGGCGAGGGCCGCGAGAGCCGGCAGCGGAAACGTCCTTCGTCGTTTCGGATGCATCCTTCCCTCCGGGACGGTTGTGCAGGAACTTCGTCTGGAGCTCTGTCAACCGGGAGTGCCTGGGGAGTGCACGCGGCGGAGGGCCGGAGCTCTCTGCCACTGGTGGCAGACTACGGGAGGTGGGGGAGGGGCGGCGACACCCGGGCGGGTTGGGTGCCGCAGTGCGTCAGAG
Organism: Acidobacteriota bacterium; assembly: GCA_050050355.1. Taxonomy (GTDB): domain Bacteria; phylum Acidobacteriota; class Thermoanaerobaculia; order Multivoradales; family DATKCC01; genus JASFUJ01. The sequence goes on along the minus strand of JASFUJ010000253.1, from coordinate 3,985 downwards.
GGTGGGACGGATGGGGCGGTCCCGCCCCATGGGCCGGGAAGGTGGCGGGTGCATCCGGTGAGGCGGGGCCTGCGGCCCATCCGGCTCGAAGCGGCCGGCCTCCGCGCCGGCCGGACTGAAGCGGCCGGCTGCAGCCGGCCGAGAGCGAGCGGAGCGAGCCGCCTCGCCTCACCCCTTCCGCGCCACGAAGTCGATCTCCACCAGCGCCCCCTTCGGGAGGCTGGAGACCTCGACCGTGGAGCGGGCCGGGCGGTGGTCGCCCAGGGCGTCGCCGTAGATCTCGTTCAGGACCGGGAAGGCTGCCATATCCGTCAGGTAGATCGTGGTCTTGACCACGTCCTGGAGGCTGCAGCCGGCGCTGGCGAGGACGTGGGTCAGGTTGGCCAGGACCTGGCGCACCTGGGCCTCGAACCCTTCCACCAGCTCTCCGGTGGCCGGGTCGATGCCCACCTGGCCGGAGGTGAAGACCAGGTCGTTCCGGTCCTGACCCCGGTCCTGACCCCGGTCGGGGCCGATCGAGACGGCCTGGGAGTACGGTCCGAGGGCCTTGGGTGCGTCGTCGGTGTGGTGGAAGTCCATGGTGTGAATTCTACTCCGTCTTCACCACGCCCACGTACGGCAGGTTGCGCCAGCGCTCGGCGTAGTCGAGCCCGTAGCCCACCACGAAGACGTTCTCGATCGAGAAGCCCAGGTAGTCGATGGGCACCTCCACCTCGCGGCGGTCGGGCTTGTCCAGGAGCGAGCACAGGCGCAGGCTCTTCGGGCGCCGCAACTGGAGCATGGCGAGGATGGTGTTGAGCGTGTGGCCGGTGTCGACGATGTCCTCGATCAGCAGCACGTGACGGTCACGCAACGACAGGTCCACGTCCTTCTTGACGAGGACCTCGCCCGGGCTCGAGGAGGAGCCGTAGCTCGAGGTCTGGAAGAAGTCGACCGCCACCGGCATGGGCAGCCGGCGCACCAGGTCGACCATGAAGAAGACGGAGCCCTTGAGCACCCCGAGGCAGACGATCTCCTCGTCCTCCGGGTATTCCGCCGCGATCTCCGCGGCCATCTCGTCGATCCGGCGGTCGATCCGTTCGCGCGGGATCAGGACCTCGGGCGGGTTTTCTGCGTTTCCGGTCGGCATGGCGTAGAATCTCGGGTCGAAGATGTCCGTCCAAGAGCTACAGCGGCTCCACGGCCGCTACTCCGATCTCTCCCACCGCTTCCGGGCGGCGTGGGCGTTCAACCAGTATCTGGAGAGTCTCCGGAAGGTGTTCACGGACGGGGAGCGCCCGGACGTGAGCGCGGAGTTTCAGGAGATCCACGGTGTGTTGAAGTCGGTCTCCGAACGGTTGGGCGGTGCGAGCACGGAGGAGCTCGACGACGAGCTGGACGCGGTCGATCGCCGGCTCGGAGAGCTGGCCTCGACGCTCGTCGACGAGGATAGCAGAGTCCAGCCGGAGACCGTTCGCCAGTTCTTCCAGCGGGTCAAGAACCAGGGGGACAATCTCCTCACCCAGCTCGTCAAGTTCTACGTCTACGGCGCCGACCACGAGACCCCCTGGCCCGAGGACCGCCTCGACAAGGTCGATTTCCTGCTGACGCGGGTGGCCGGCGAGCGGGACTCCACCGGCCGCTTCACCCTGATCGAGCGGGGCAGGCTCCGGGAGATCGTGACCGGGTTGTGGAACCTCCTCGGCTCGGCCGAGCCGGAGCCGGAGCTGGTGGAGCGCTCCCTCGAGGCGATCCGCAAGCTCCGCACCGAGGTCGCGTCCGCCTCCGGCCTGGACGGCCTCAACGAGCGCCGGATGGTCCCCCGCTACCGGGAGCTCAAGCACCGGCTCGACCGCTACGTCTTCTTTCCCAAGATCCTCGTCGAGCTCCTGGAAACCAATCTGGTCTACAAGAACGTGATCCGGCAGCTCTACAGCGTGGAAGAGCGCAGGATCGTGGCCGAGTACCAGCGGGTCTTCGATCTCGAGCGGGAGGTCGCCCTGGACGGGGAGCTGGAGGCCGAGCTGCGCGACTTCCGCACCGAGGTGGAGGCGTTCGAGAAGAGCCTCCAGGAGGACGAGATCAAGCTCGACGAGCTGGTGCGGCTCCGGCGGCAGGTGCGGTCGCTCTCCAAGCGGCTGGCGGAGCGCAGTCGGGATGGCGGATCCGCGGGGCTCGATTGGGGGCCTCCCCCGGCCGAGTCGGGGGACCAGACCCCGGAAGAGGAGGTCCTCCGCGAGCCGCTGGAGCGCTTGCGCGCGACCCTGGCCGAGGTCGATCCGGAGATGCCCCCGGGCCGCGCGGTGCTGACCTCGACGATCTTCCCCCTGCGCCTGGAGGCCCGGGAGGTGGTGGCGTTCCGCCGGCTGTCCGAGGTGGAGGCGGCGGACGGCAACCCGGAGATCGAGCGGATCATCCTCGAGGCCGCCGCGCTGCGCGTGGCGATCAACGAGCAGGTGGAGGAGATCCAGGCCCTGCTGGACGAGACGTCGGTGACCGGCGAGGCGCCGGTGTTCGCCCGGGCGCGCCGGATCCTGCGCCTGGCGTCCACCTACGTGGCCCGGCTGGAGGACGGCATGCACCGGGCGATGCTCCAGGGGCGCACCGCGGAGGCCCAGTCGCTCCTGGTGCTGAGGATGCGGCTGGTCCGGGACTACACCGGCGGCTGGCTGGTGGCGATCAAGCCTCTGCTCAGCGTGTGAGCGTCTCCGCTTCGAGGAGCCGTTTCAGCAGCACCCGGACGCGCCCGGACGCCTCTCGCCCGGCCTGCAGCACCTCTTCGTGATCCAGGCTCTCCGCCGTGACGCCGGCGGCCAGGTTGCTCACCAGCGAGAGCACCAGACAGCGCACGCCCAGGTGGCGGGCGGCGATCACCTCGAGAACCGTCGACATTCCGACCAGGTCCGCCCCGAGGGCGGCGAGCATCCGCACCTCCGCCGGGGTCTCGTAGCTCGGTCCGGCGAGGCCGGCGTAGACCCCCGAGGCCAGCTCCACGTCCAGGGTCCCGGCGACGGACCGGGCCAGCTCGCGCAGCCGCGGGTCGTGGGCGTCGGTCATGTCCGGGAAGCGTGGACCCCAGGACTCCGGGAGGTGGCCGCGCAGGGGGTTGAGCCCGGTCAGGTTGAGGTGGTCTTCGACGGTGACCAGGGTCCCCGCGGGGAGGTCTCTCGACAGGCTGCCGGAGGCGTTGGTCATGATCAGGGTCTCGGCGCCCAGGAGGGCGGCGAGGCGGACCGCGAAGACGGTCTGGAAGGCGTCGTAGCCCTGGTAGGAGTGAAGCCGGCCGCGGAAGTAGGCCACGGGCCGGCCGGCGCCGTCCGGGTCGTCGACGTCGGGGGCGAGCATCTCCACCTGGTGCGGGTGGCCGGGGACGGCGTGGATCGGGAACGGCAGGACCTCGGCCAGCGGGACGGGGGCGTGGGTCGGTGGGTGCAGGTCGACGGCGAGGCCGGAGCCGGACACCACGCAGACCTTCGGCCGGGGCCACCCGCGGGCGTCCCAGGCGTCGATGGCGTCGTCGAGGGAGCGGATCTGGGCTTCGGTGGTCATGGCGGGGTGATTGTAGCGGGGTAGGGGTAGGGGCCGGGTCGGGTGCCTCGGGTGGGCCGGGTGCGGTGCGCCAGGGCCGGCTCGCGCGGGTGCACTGCGGACGGCTCGCTCGCCTGCCCGGAGCCGGCGTTCGCCGGGGCCGCACTGCGGCGGTCGGACGAGGCCGCCGGCTCCGAGCACCCGTGGCGCACCGCACCCGGCCCACCCGAGGCACCCGACCCTCCGGGGTGTGTGAGTAGGGGACCGGGCAAGACGGCCGCCCCCCCCCCTCGCCCGCCCGTGGGGAGAGCCTCCGCTCTATCGCCACCCTCTCCCCTGTGGGGGCAACGCCCCCCCCCCGATCGCCACCCTCTCCCCTGTGGGGGGGGCAACGGCCCCCCCGATCGCCACCCTCTCCCCTGTGGGGGCAACGGCCCCCCCCCCATCGCCACCCGCTCCCCCGCGGGGACAGGGCCGG
>JASFUJ010000252.1:0-5693 GCA_050050355.1 Acidobacteriota bacterium | reverse complement strand
ACGGGGCGCTCCTCTCCCGCTGCAGGGTGGTGGTCCTGGAGCCGCTCTCCACCGAAGCCCTGGAGGCGATCCTGCGCCGGGCCCTGGAGGACGGGGAGCGGGGGGTGGGACCGGAGCTGGAGGCCGACCTGGACGCCCTGGCCGAGATCGCCCAGCTCGCCTCCGGCGACGCCCGGCGGGCGCTCAACCTGCTCGAGCTGGCGGCGGCGGACGTGCTCGAGCCGGGTGCGGGCGAGGAGGCGGCAGCCGGCGGCGAGCGTCCGGACCGGCGTCTCCGCATCACCCGCGAGACCGTCCGCCGGGTCGAGCAGAAGAAGACCCTGCTGTACGACAAGGCGGGCGAGGAGCACTTCAACCTGATCTCGGCGCTCCACAAATCGCTCCGGGAGAGCGACGCCGACGCCGCCCTCTACTGGCTCGAACGCATGCTACTGGCGGGCGAGGACCCCCTGTACGTGGCGCGCCGGATGGTCCGGTTCGCCAGCGAGGACGTGGGTCTGGCGGACCCGCGGGCCCTGCCCCAGGCCCTCGCGGCCTGGGACGCCTACCACCGCCTGGGCAGCCCCGAGGGGGATCTGGCCCTGGCCCAGGCGTGCGTCTACCTGGCGCTGGCTCCCAAGTCGAACGCCCTCTACGCCGGCTCCAAGCGCACCCGCCGGACCATCCAGGACCGCCCGGCGGACCCGGTGCCCAAGGTCATCCGCAACGCCCCCACCCGCCTGATGGAGGACGAAGGCTACGGCGAGGGCTACGTCTACGCCCACGACACCGAAGAGGGCGTCGGCGGCATCGACTGCCTGCCCGAGGCCCTGCGCGGCGAACGCTTCTACCGCCCCACCGACCGCGGCTTCGAGTCCCGCCTCCGCGAGCGCCTGGAAGAGATCCGCCGGCTCAAGGAGAAGGCCCGCGGCCGGTGAGGTCAAGCCGGGTGACGTGGAGCCTCGGTCCGGGCGGTCCCGGATCGCCCGCGCGATGACCGCACTTGACAGGTCGACGAAACGGAACCAAAATGGTTCCCAAAAGGAACCATCCGTCATGGCCTCTCTCACCCTCAAGAACATTCCCGACCTCCTGCTCGAGCGTCTCCGTGCGCGAGCGAGCGCCGAGCGCCGCAGCCTGACCCAGGAGATCCTCCACCTCCTCGAAGACGCGTTGGTTCGCTCTCCGCCGGAGGGTGGATCCGGCGTGGAGGCGCGGGCACAGGCGGACGCCTGGTCCGCGCTGGCCGGCGGCTGGCGATCCGATCTCGAGCCGCACGAGGAGGCTGAACGGATCCTCGCGGCGCGGTCCCGGGGACGCGACGTCGAGCTGTGAGAATTCTCGACACCGACGTCTGCATCGAGATCCTGCGCGGCAACCGCCAGGTGATCCGTCGCCGTCGCGAGACCCTCGACACCGTCACGACGACCTGGGTGACGGCGGCCGAGCTCTTCTTCGGTGCCGCCCGGTCGAAGGCGCCGGGCGACAACCGGCATCTCGCCTCCCGCTTTCTCACGACGCTGGACGTCCTCGGCCTCGACACACCGGCGGTGGAGAGGTTCGGTGGTCTCAAGGCCGGCCTCGAGGCCGAAGGCCGGCGCCTGGCCGATTTCGACCTCCTGATCGCCGCCATTGCGCTCTCCTACGGGGCCGTTCTCGTCACCGGCAACCGGCGCCACTACGACCGCGTTCCCGGTCTGGAGCTCGAGGACTGGATCCGGGGGTGACGCCCCGGATCCCCCCGGCCGACGCCCGTGCGGCTATACTGCCGGCGATGTCCGCGGACCGACGGCTCCTGGACTCCATCCGCTCCGTCCTGGAGCGCCACCCGGAAGTGCGCCTCGCCCTCCTCTTCGGATCCCGCGCTCGCGGGGCGGACGGCCCCGAGGCGGACCTCGACCTGGCGGTCGAGCTGTTCCGGGGCGAAGAGCTCGACCGGCTCGGTCTGATGGCCGAGCTCCGGGCGGCCACCGGCCTCGAGACGGACGTCGTGGACGTCACCCCGGGCAGGTGCCTCGGCTACCCCCTGCTCAACGCCCTCAACCGGGACGGCATCGCGGTCCACGCAGCCGAGCGTCACGCAGAGGCCGAGTTCCGGACCCGTGCCCTCCTCCAGCTCTCTCTCGACCGGACCTGGTACGAGCGGATGCGGAACGCCTACCTCGACCGTCTGGCAGCCGAGACGGAGGAAGCCGCCGATGGTTGACGCCGACGTGATCGCCGCGAAGCTCGCCGAGCTGGCCGACCGGATCCACCGGATCCGCGAACATCGCCCGGAAGACGCCGAGATCCTCGCCGAGGACCGCGACGCCTTCGAGCTCGTGTCCTTCAACCTCATGCTCGCCGTCCAGGTGTGCACCGACGTCGCCAGCCACCTGATCGCGGACGAGGGCTGGCCGCCGGCCGGGGACCTGGCGGAGGCCTTCCGCCGGCTCCACGAGCAGGGCGTCCTCTCCCGGCCGACCGCGGAAGCCCTGGCCCGCGCCACCGGCCTGCGCAACGTCGTGGCCCACGTCGACGCCCGGGCCGACCCCGAGCTCGTCTTCCGCGCCGCCACCTCCGGCCCCGACGACCTGGAGCGCTTCAGCCGCGAGGTGGCGGGGTGGGTGCAACGGGGAAGCGTGCCCTGAATTCCTCGCGGGCCGCTTCGGAGACCTGGCGTCGGCGGTCCAGGTACTCCTCGACCTCTTCCCGGTGGCGGAGGTAGTAGGCGATGGCGGCGTAGATGTCCGCGATCTGGAGTGAAGAGTAGTCCTGAGCGATCTGCTCGGGGGTGGAGCCTCGCATGTAGGCCGTCAACACCGTATCCAGTGTGACCCGAGTTCCACCCACGCGGATGACGCCGTCCGTGTCTTCACGCAGGGGAACGGGCTCGGTCTTCGGTAGCAGGGCCATGGGGTGCTCCTCGCGGACAGTATACCGACGACGGGCTCAGAACCGGATCACCAGCTCCGCGCCGCCCTCGGGGCGGTTGCGGAGGGCGTGGTCGAAGCCGTGGCGGCCGAGGACCTCGTGGGCGAGGGTGAGGCCGAGGCCGCGGCCGTCCCGCTTGGTGGAGAAGAAGGGGGTGAAGAGGCGCTCGCGGACCTCGGGGGCGAGACCGGGGCCGGTGTCCCGGATGGTGAGGGTCTCGCGGGTGAGCGCGAGCTCGATCCACCCGTCCTCGCCGATCGCCTCCATGGCGTTCTTGAGCACGTTCACCAGCACCTGCTCCATCTGGTTGCGGTCGAGGGAGATCTCCGGGACCGGCTCGCGTTCCGTCCAGCGGTGCTCGATCCGCCTCCGGGCGAGCTCGGGGCCCAGGAGGATCAGGATCTCGTCGAGCAGGGTCGCCACGTCGCACGGCCGGCGCTCGGGCTCCGGCAGCCGGACCACGTCGGCGTACCCGTTCACGAACTCCCGGAGCCGGCCGAGCCGCGCCCCCGCCACCGTCAACGCTTCCACCACCCGGTCCGGCCGTCCGCCCCGCATCTCGGCTCCACTGGCCCCGCCCCCTTCCGCCACCAGCTCGGCCGCCGATTCCAGCAGAGAGCTCACCGCCCCCACCGAGTTGTTGACCTCGTGGGAGATCATCCGGATCAGCTTCTCGTAGGCGTCCCGCTCCGAGCGCCGGAGCTCCTCGGTGAGCTCCTGGAGGACGAAGAAGCTGCGGGCGAAGCCCCGGTCGTAGTACGCGGCGCGGGAGGCCTTGAACCGTCGGCCGCCTTCGGCCACCACGCGGGAGTCGCCCACGGCGAGCCCGGCCAGGGCCGGCCCCAGGGTACCGTCCAGCGCCTCGAGCTCGGCTCCCCGGAGCTCGTCCGCCGGCCGTCCCCAGATCTCGGCGGCCGCCGGGTTCACCAGGTCGATGCGGCCGTCGAAGTCCAGGGTCAGCACCCCGGCCGGCGAGGCGTCCAGCAGGTCCATCAGGAACCGGTCCTGCTCCTGCACCCGCAACCGCTCCTCGCGCAGCCGGGAGATCATCCGGTTGTAGACCCGGATCAGGGCGTCCATCTCCGCCTGGCCCACCGGCCGGAAGGTGGAGGTGAAGTCCCCCTCCGCCACCAGCTCGGCCCCGGTGCGGATCAACCGCAGGGGGACGAAGAAGGCGCGCACCAGGAGGACGCCGAGGGTGATGGAGACGAGAAACAGCCCCTCCGCGGCCAGCAGCCAGAGCGGCCGATCCCGGAGGGCGAGGAGGGCGATCGCGCCGAGGGCGGCGTGGATGGCCACCAGGTACGTGATGAGCTTGGTGCGGAGGGACATGGATCAGCCCATCCCGTACTTCTCCATTCGCCGGTAGAGCGCCGGTCGCGAAAGCCCCAGCGCCTCGGCGGCACGCGTGATGTTGCCGTCGAAGTGGGCCAGGCAGCGCTCGATCATCGCCCGTTCCATCTCGTCCAGGGTCATGCTCCCGGGGCTGGGGAGGGCGCGGTCGCCGGCGTGCCGGGTCGTCAGCTCGGTGAGGGCGCGGAGCTCGGCCGCCTCCAGCCGCGCCGCGTCGCTCACCAGCACGGCCCGCTCCATGGTCTGCCGGAGCTGCCGCACGTTGCCCGGCCACCGTTGGGCCCGCAGCCAGCCGGCGGCGCCCCCGCTCAGCTCCACCGGCTCGGAGGCCCCCCGGCGGTACGTCCGCGCCGCCCGGTCCAGGAAGTGACGGGCCAGGCGGGGGATGTCGCCCGGACGGTCCCGGAGGGCGGGCACGCGGATGGTGATCAGGTTCAGCCGGTAGAGCAGATCCTCCCGGAAGTCGCCCGCCGCCACCGCCTCCGGCAGATCCCGGTTGGTGGCGGCGATCACCCGCACGTCGACCTTGCGCGTGACGCTCGAGCCGAGCACCTCGTAGGTCCGGTCCTGGAGCACCCGGAGGAGCTTGACCTGGGCGGCCGGGTCGGTCTCGCCGATCTCGTCCAGGAAGATGGTGCCGCCGTCGGCCTGCTCGAAGCGGCCCGTACGGTCGGACCGGGCGTCGGTGAAGGCGCCGCGCACGTGGCCGAACATCTCGCTCTCGAACAGGGTCGACGAGATGCCGCCCAGGTTCACCTTGACGAACGGTCCCTCGCGGCGCCGGCTGTTGCGGTGGATCGCCTCCGCGACCAGCTCCTTGCCGGTTCCGCTCTCGCCCTCGACGAGCACCGAGGCGTCGGTCGGCGCCACCCGGCCGATCAGCTCCAGGATGCGGAGCAGCTCCGGGTCCTCGCCCACCAGGCCCGAGAAGTCGAAGCGCCGGTCCAGCTCCGCGCGGGTCGGGACTGGCGCGGCGGCGGCTCCCTCGTCGGCTCCGGCCGTCGAGAGAGGCCGGCTGGCCGCCAGGGACAGCGCCGTCTCCACCGCCCGGAGCAGATGGTCGTTGGACCAGGGTTTGGTGACGAAGTCGGCGGCGCCGGCCTTCATCCCCTCGACGGCGAGGTCGATCGAGCCCCACGCGGTGATCAGGATCACCGGCAGCTCCGGGTGCCGGCGGCGGATCTCTTGCAGCAGCTCCAGACCCTCCCGGCCGGTGGTCTCGCGGGAGAAGTTCATGTCCTGGAGCACCAGGGCGGGCTCCTCGCGCCCCGGTCGTTCCAGCGTTTCCAGGACCCTCAGGGCCGACTCCGGTCCCTCGGCAGTCAAGGTCCGGTACCCGCGCCGGTCGAGCAGCAGCGCCAGCGATGCGACCACCGTGGGGTCGTCGTCGACGATCAGGACGGTGGAGCTCGTCATGAGCGGTGTCTTCCGATGGGGCTCACTCCCAG
>JASFUJ010000251.1:0-5703 GCA_050050355.1 Acidobacteriota bacterium | reverse complement strand
ACCGGGAACGCCGGGCCGATCGGGATGGTGAGGGTCAGGTTGCCGTTGAACAGGTTGACGTGCTCGAGATCCCCCAGCTCGAACGTGTTGCGCGGCTCGAACCCCTGGGCGTGGTTCGGGGGCTGGGCGTGCAGGGAGGTGGGGGCGGAGAGGGAGGACAGCACGGCCAAGAACAGCGTGACCGCACCCCCCGGCCGCCTGACGCCTCGGAGGAGCCGCCTCACGGCCCGCCTCCCGCGCTCCCTTCCCCCGCCGCCGGCGGGCCGAGCAGTCTCGTGGCGTAGATCGTGAGATCCCGCGGGTTGATCACCACCACCACGTCCCCCGCGGCGAAGCGGTCCGGAGGCGCTGCCGGGGTCGGCGTCGCTCCGCCCGGGCCCAGCGGCTCCAGGTCGTCCAGCCGGGTCGTGGTCCGGTCGTCGTCCGCCCCGTCGTGGTCCGACGGGCCGGCGTCGTGGGCCCGCAGGCTCCAGGCGCCCACCCCCGGGCGCACCAGCATCATGTCCACGAACGCGAACCGGTGCCGCAGCCGGTTCACCAGGCCCGGGGCGCCCACCTCGAAGGCCCGTCCCGGAAACGGGAGCTCCCGCAGCCGGAAGCCGGACGGGGCACCGATCCCGAACGCCCCGGTCTCGAGGTCCACCACCGCCCAGACCGACTTCAGCGGCACCCGGTCCACGAGCTCGCCCCCGGTACCCCCCGATCCGGCCTGGAGGACCTGGACCGGCAACCGGGCCTCGCCGAACGGGTCCACCAGCTCGATTCCCTGGCGCCGCACCACCCGGGTGAAGGCTCCCTGGGGCTCGCGGGCCAGGCCGAAGAAGATCGCGTCCCCGGACGGTGTGAGCTCCGTGGCGAACACCTCGCCTTCCTCGAACTCCACCACCAGCTCCGGCGCCGAGCTCGCCGCCCGGCCCAGGGCGTGCGGGGAGGACGGGCGCTCGGCGGCGGCGGCCGGGTCGGCCAGAGCGAGGGCCACCGCCGTCGCAGCGACCGCGAGCGCGAGGACGGCGAGGCGCCGGACTCCGGGGCGGAGGACGGTCACGGTCTCGTGGCGGTCCCTGGGCGAGCCCGGCCGATCGGGGGTCGGGACGGCCTCCGGGCCCCGGCCCCCCGGTGGCAAACCGGCCCGGCTGGCCCGCTGGATGCGCTGGCGAGTGCGACGGCGGCTGGTCTTCGACATGGCCCTCCTTCCGCTCCCGACTCTCCCCGACTCTCGAGGGTCGGCTCGGGGGACCTCGCGCTCCATCCGGCACATCGCGTCCGGGGGGTACGATCCCCCCGAGGCACGAGTCGGGAGGCGCGGTCAGGCCCCCTTCGGCGTTTTCGTGAGAACGGCTCCCGATACCATACCGACCGACGCTGCATCGCGCAAGGGAGAAGACTTCCTTGCCGGAGCCCATCTGAGCACTCTCCCACCGGATCTGCCGCTCCGGGACCCCCACCGGCGCTTGGGGGTGACACGGAAGTGCCCCCGAGCACGCCGGGTCGCACCCCGCGACGAGCCCCGGGCGCGGATCGCTTCGGCCCTCCGGTTCCGGTCCGGGGCCGGTTGCCGAACCACCTCCACCGAGACGCCCGGTCGACCGAGCCGCGCTGCGGATCGAAATACACACTTGCATACATCTTCCCGCGCGATGACGCCGGTCCCGTGCACACTGAGAGTGCTCGGACGGCGGCCTCCGGCATGCGGCCGGGGGTACGACCGCCCAGGAGGAGGATTCCCTCATGATGCACTCTCACCGCAGGACGAAGGCCCTCGCACTGGTCGCCGCGCTCTTGCTCACCGCCGCCGCGCCCGCCCTGGCCGCCCCGGCCGCCGCAGCCGACGGCGGGATGGAGCCGGACGCGGGCCTCGCCCCTCTCAGTGCCCTGTGGCACCGTCTCGTCGACCCGTTGGTCTCACTGCTCGGGCACCCTGGAGCCGCCGCCCGGGCCGGGGAGGGGCCGGTGGCGATCGTCGACACGCTCGGTCCGATGGCCGATCCGGACGGTACGCCATCACCCGACACGGAGGCGACAGGTGCCACCGCCGAGATCCGTGCTCCCTCGGTCGACGGCCCCACCGGTTGAGTCGTCCCTCCGGCGGCTCGTATTCACGGCGGGCCGCCGGACCCTCTCTGCCTGTCCCGCTCTGCACAGCCTCCGCACTTGTTTATCGGAAGGATTTTTGTATCGTATGGGAGTATCCTGAATGGCAGACGACCAGCACATCACCCACGAGATCCTCCGGGCGCTCGACCAGGGCGAGCTCTCTCTCCACGATCTGTACCGCCTGTCCCGGCACCTCACTTCCCTATGCCCCGAGTGCAAGAGAGCGGTGGAAAGCTACCGGAAGGACGAGGTCAGGCCGGCCATCTCCGACCGCGTCGCCGCGGTGATCGAGGAAAGCTCCAGGCGAGCCGCCCGGCTGGACCGGGAGAAGGCGCGATGCCGCGAGATCCTGGAGCGGCTCCGGCGGCTACCCCACGAAGACAGGGCGGTCTATCTCGCTTCCGAGACCCCTCCGGCCCTGCTGCTCGAGCTGCTGCTGGAGGAGATCCGCTCCCACCTCACAGAGGATCCCTCTGTCGCAATCGAATGGGCCGAGCTCGCACTCGAAGCTCTCCAGGTCGTCCACGATGCCCTGCCCTCCCAGCAGGTGTTCGTCCATGCAGCGTACGCCAACGCGATGCGTGCAGCGGGGGACCTGAACCGTGCCCAGGCGGCTCTCGCGCATACCCGGGAGCTCGCACGAGCCCACCACACAGAAGAGCCGCACGTCATCGCGGAGCTGGACTGCCTGGAGGGAACGCTGGCTACGGATCTTCGACAGTTCGGGCGTGCAGAACACCACCTGCGTCGGGCTGCTCGTCTCTTCGAGAAACTCGGCGACTCGGCCGGCTCTGCCCGTACCTTCCTGAAGCTCGGCAGCGTCCACGCCTATGCAGGCAACCTTGAGGCCGCGCTCGACGCTACCAGGGCTGCGAGTCGGTTCGTAGCACCCGACAGATCTCCGCGGCTGTACCTCTATGCCCGCTTCAACATCGCGCACATCCTCGTGGACATGGAGGACTATCAACAAGCCTTCGACTACCTGGAGTGGGACCGCGAGCTCTACGCTCAGAACGCCGACCGGCACCTTGAGCTTCGTCTGAGATGGCTCGACGGGCGGATCGCTGCGGGCACGAGCCGGCCTCGGGAGGCGGAGTGGCAGTTCCTTCGTGTCCGCGACGGCTTCGCTGACCTCGGTATCGGCTTCGACGTCGCCCTCGTCTCCCTCGACCTGGCCCTCCTCTACCACCAGCAAGGCCGGCTCGAGGACCTGAAGCACGCGGCGATCGAGGCGGCGCTGCTGTTCGAGCGCCACGCCGTCCACCGGGAGGCCCTGGCCGCGCTCACCATGCTGCGGGACGCGGCCCTCGAGGAGCGGGTCACCGCGGCGACGATCGAGCGGATCGCCGAGTTCGTGCGCACCGCCGCCCGCGACCCCCGCGCCCGCTTCGTGCCGCCCAACTGACCGGAGCGCCCCCGACCCGGCACATGGGTCCGGCGGGTCAACCCGCGTCCGGACCGGCGCCGGTGGTTTCGCCCACCACCGCCCGCTCCATCCTCCCCGCCATCCGCTCCATCTCGTCCGCCCACTCCCGGGCGGCGAGGCAGAGGCGAGCCTCCTCCGTGCTCACCTGGGAGTGGTCCAGGTGCCCGGCCACCTCGCGCAGATAGACCGCCAGGTGCTCCAGGTCGGCGCCCACCGCCCCGATCTCCCCGGGGATCAGCGGCACCTCCTCCGGCCCCACCCGGTGGCCCTCCAGGGCCAGCTCCAGCAGCAGGTGCCCGAACCTCCGGAGCGCCGCCTGCTCGTCCGGTGCAAACCGGTAGAGCGTCGTCTCCCGAAAGGCGTGCTCCAGCGTGCCGTGGTCTTCCGCGCGTTCCTCGCTCATGCTCTCCTCCAGTGCTTGGTGTTTCACGGCCCGGTGCCGAGCTCAGGTTCAGGTTCGAGCCCGAGTCCGGGTTCGACTCCGGGCTCGGCTCCGGGCTCGGGTCCGTTGCGGGTGCCGTCGAAGCTCCTTCGTCGGCCGAAGAGAGTATATACATATCTCTCCCCCCGCGCACCAGGGGAATCCGCCCGCGCGGCGGTCCGGGGCGGATCCTCGAGGGCTCCGAGGCCGGTCCGGCGGAGCCTCGTACCGGGGTCGATCGGTCCTTCAGCCCGTGCTTGACAGCCCGATGCCACGAAGCGTAAAATAGGCGTAATGCAGCGCGCAGGTCATCCCGCGCCGCCCGGCCGTCCGGGCCCGGGCCCGGTCCGGACCCGGTCCGGAGCCGCGGGCGGCGCACCACGGAGAACAGCGAAGGAAGGAGGATCGGGACGAAGGAGTGAGTGAGCCGCCGGCCGGTGGCCGTCGGCCAGTCGAGGACCCGAGCCGGCTCCCCCCTCCGGGAGCCGCATCGAGAACCCGGCCGGATCGATCCGGCCGAAGCGGGCACGGCAGAGGTGGCAGCCTCCACCGCGCCCTGAGCCACGCACAAGGAGTACGCCTTATGCGCGACCTGACGAAGGACTGTACCAAGTCTCAGAACCGGATCACCCCCCAACTCCCCGTCCCTCTTCCCACCCTCCGGGGGGGAAGAGGGCGCCACCTCCCGGGGCCGCCGATCACCCCCCAACTCCCCGGCCCCGGCGCATCGCACGCGTCCGCCGCCCCGGCCCTCGGCACCCATCATCCCCGGGAGGTGGCCCCATGAGCGGCACCGACCGTGGCAGCTTCTGTCCCCTCTGTCGCCAGCCGTCGGAGGTGGGCGAAGCGCAGGAGCCCGCCATCGAACGCCGCGGCCCCCGGCTCGACGCAACTGGCCGCCGACGGGCCAGGGTGCACTACACCACCAAGGAGAGGACGCGGGGGTTCGGCGTCTTCAGGACGACCGAGCGCTTCCGCTTCCCCATGCTCCGGCTCAGCGGCAACTGGCTCGAAGACGCCGGGTTCCGGACCGGAGACCCGATCGCCGTCGAGGTCCAGGACGGCCGCCTGATCATCGAGGCGGTCGGCTGAGGCCCGGAGAACGTCCCCGGCGCGGCGGGGAGGCGCTCTCCACCCGCATCCTCGCGTCCGAGCCGGTCGACGACGGCGACCCTGGACCCACGCGCGCCCCCACGCCCTCGCCCGGGAGCTGGTGGCGGCGATCGAGGAGGCGATCGGGGAGCTGGCCTGCGGCGAGGGTCACCCGCACCGGGATTGAGACGGCCAGCCCGGCCATCGAAGACCCCAGGGGCGGCCGCCCCTGGGGTGCAGCGAGAATGCAACCGGGCGTGTCATGGGGGCTGGAACGCAACAACCTCGGCCTGCACTCTCCGCGTAGGCACCGATCTGGTCCGCGGCCGAGCCGTAGTACAATCTCCGACTACAGGGAGCCTCCCATGCCCACGAGCATCCGCATCGACCCGAAGTCCGAGCGTGCCCTCGAAGAGCTCGCACGGCAGCGCTCGCAGACGAAATCCGAGCTCGTGCGCCGGGCGATCGACGAGTTCTTGACCCGAGAGCGGGCTCGGGAGCGAGTCTCTCCGTACGACCGGGCGGCCGACCTGATCGGCTCCGTCTCCGGAGGCCCCGAGGACCTGTCCGAGGAGACCGGCAAGCGCTTCCGCAACCTTCTGGCCGAGCGGAACCGGTGATCCTCACGGACTCCGGCCCCCTGGTCGCCCTGATCCACGCGAGCGACCAG
>JASFUJ010000250.1:0-5726 GCA_050050355.1 Acidobacteriota bacterium | reverse complement strand
AGTGGGTCATGCGGACGGTGCCGCTGCCCTCGCGGGCGAGCAGGAACAGCCCGTCCGCTCCGACCGAGAGCCTGCGGGCGCACCACGCGCGGACGCGCTCCGGGGTGACGAGGCCGGCGAGATCGTCGCCGAAACCGTTCCCCGGCGCGCTCGGCGGCGCGGGCGGCTCCGGGATCGCGATGAAGTCGTTGCCCGCGCCGGAGACCTTGTAAAACGGGACCCCGAGAGGGTCGGCGCGGCTCATCGGACGGTCGCGCCGGCCGGCTCCGAGAGCTCGCTCTCGTTCCCTGAGCGGTCGACGGCCCGCACCCGGTAGGTGTAGGTCACCCCGGGGGTCACGTCCTCGTCCACCAGCTCGGTTCGGGTCACGGGCTCCTCGTGGAGGGGGCGCGGCTCGCCACTCTCAGGATCCAGCCTGTACACCCGGTAGCCGGCCAGGTCCGAGGCGTCGACCGGCCGCCAGACCACGCGCACTCGCGGACCCTCCTGGGCGAGGGCCAGCACGCCGGTCGGCGCGTCCGGCGGGAAGCGGTCGCGGTAGCTGATCTCCACTTCCTCGCCGAGGTCGCTCTCGACGAGCACGGGACGGCGCTCGGCCACCGCGCTCACGGCGTAGATGTAGCGCTGTCCGAAGATCGCGCTCTCGTCGACGAAGGTGCGCGCCCGGCGGGGAAGGCTGCGCAGCGGCTCGCCGTAGGTACGCTCGCTCGCCGCCCGGCGGTAGACGTTGAACCCCCGGACCTGGTCGTCCGGGTCGGCCAGGTCGTCCGGGTCGCCCAGGTCGTCCGCGGGGGCCCCGTCGCTCGCCTCCGCCGGTGCTCCCTCCCCGGCCGGCTCGGTCTGGTCGGCCTGGTCGGCCTGCTCCGACGGATCGGGAGGCGTGGATCCGCCGTCCTCGGCGTCCTCGGCGGGCGCCGGGTCCTCCTCGGGCTCCGGGGCCGTGAGCTCTTCCGGATACTCCCAGCGCAGGCGGACGCCCCGGCTCTCGCCCTCGAGGGTGAGGGCCTTCGGCGGTGCCGGGGCCTCCCGGACCGGGAAGGTCACCAGGTCGGAGAAGGCCGAGTCCTCGCCGGTGGGCCCCCGGGTCTTGACCGCCAGGGTGGCGATCGGCCGTTCGCCCTCCCCGGTTCCGGCTGCTCCGGCTCCGGTCAGGTCGGCAAGGGTCAGGGTGGCGGCGATGCGGTCTCCGCGCACCGCTTCCTGCAACTCGGGGCCCTCCAGGACCCTGAGCGGCCCGGCGACGGCCCCGAACTGGCGCTGATCGGGCGGCGGCGGCGGCTCCGCTCCCGGCGGGATGGTCCGCACCGCGCTCCAGACCGTCGCTCCGGTCACCTCGGAGAGCGGCGTTCCGGCGACGGTGGTCGACGGGTAGGGCAGGGAGAGCAGCAGACGATCGCCCCGCTGGATCACCCGGAAGTCGTCCGGCGTCGCCGGGATCGGCCGGATCGGCGGCAGCGGATCGCCCTTCTTCCCGCAGCCCGCCGCCCCGGCGAGTCCCAGGCCGAGCAGGGCGAGGAGCGCGGCGTGGACGAACGGCGATCGGGGCGATCGCAACGAGCTCGGGTTCGTCGGCACGACCGCGTCCTCCTAGAGTACGTACCGCGAAAGATCGTGGTCCTTGACGATGTCCGCCAGGGTGCGCCGGACGTAGTCCCCGTCGACGGTGAGGTCCATCCCCTCCATGTCCGGGGCCTCGAACGAGACTTCGTCGAGCAGGCGCTCCATCAGCGTGGCGAGCCGGCGGGCGCCGATGTTCTCCGTGTGGGCGTTGACCTCGACCGCCAGCCGCGCGACCTCGGCCACCGCGTCGTCGGTGAAGACGACGCTCAGCCCCTCGGTGGAGAGCAGGGCGGCGTACTGCTTGGTCAGGGCGGTCTCCGGCTCGGTGAGGATCCGTACGAAGTCGCCCTCGGACAGGGCACTCAGCTCGACCCGGATGGGGAACCGGCCCTGGAGCTCGGGGATCAGGTCGGAGGGCTTCGACACGTGGAAGGCGCCGGCGGCGAAGAACAGGACGTGGTCGGTCTTGACCATGCCGTACTTGGTGGAGACGGTGGTGCCTTCCACGATCGGGAGCAGGTCGCGCTGCACCCCCTCGCGGGAGACGTCCGGCCCCCTGCCGCCCTCGCGTCCGGCGACCTTGTCGAGCTCGTCCAGGAAGACGATGCCCCCCTGCTCGACCCGGTGCCGGGCCTCGCGCGCCACCTGCTGGCGGTCGATCAGCTTGTCCGCTTCCTGCTGCGTGAGGATCTCCTTGGCGTCCTCGACCTTCACCTTCTGGCGCCGCCGGCGGTTGAACATCCCGGGGAGCATGTCCTTGAGGTTGAAGCCCACCTCCTCGACTCCCTGCGGAGTGAACATCTCCATGCTCGGGAAGCTGCTCTCCTCGAGCTCCACCTCCACCATGCGCTCGTCGAGCTTGCCGTCGCGCAGCCGCTGGCGGAACTTCTCCCGGGTCTCCTTGAGCCCTTCCTGCGCCTCCTCGGGCTCCTGCTCCTGCTCCCCGCCGTAGCCCAGCGAGCGGGTGAGTCCCATGCCGGGGACCCGGGTCGGCGGCACCAGGAGCTCCAGCAGGCGGTCCTCCGCCCGGGCGCGGGCGGTCTCGAGCACCGCTTCGCGCATCTCCTCCTTGACCATGGAGAAGGCGATCTCCGTGAGGTCGCGGATCATCGACTCCACGTCGCGGCCCACGTAGCCGACCTCGGTGAACTTGGAGGCCTCCACCTTGATGAACGGGGCCCGGGCCAGGCGCGCCAGCCGGCG
The DNA here is from genome assembly GCA_050050355.1 of Acidobacteriota bacterium. Lineage (GTDB taxonomy): Bacteria > Acidobacteriota > Thermoanaerobaculia > Multivoradales > DATKCC01 > JASFUJ01. Next base: position 2,963 of record JASFUJ010000250.1, on the reverse strand, counting down.
GGAGATCTCCGTCTTCCCCACGCCGGTGGGGCCGATCATCAGGATGTTCTTGGGCGCGATCTCTTCGGCGATCTCGGGCGCGAGCTGCTGGCGTCGCCAGCGGTTGCGCAGGGCGATCGCCACGGCGCGCTTCGCCTCGCGCTGGCCGACCACGTACTTGTCGAGCTCGGCGACGACCTGGCGCGGTGCCATGTCTTCGAAGTGGAGGCCCACCGCGGCGGGCTCCTTGGTGACGGGAGTCGACATGGGCGGCCTTCCTCAGAGCTCCTCGACCCTGATCTGGTCGTTGGTGAAGATGCAGATTTCGGAGGCGACCTTCATCGCCTCCTCGACCACCTCTCGGGCCGAGAGGTCGGTGTGGCGCAGCAGCGCCCGGGCGGCGGCGAGGGCGAAGTTGGAGCCGGAGCCGATGGCCAGCGCGCTGCCGTCGCCCTGCTCGTCGTGGTCCGGCTCCAGCAACTCCCCGTTGCCGGCGACGAAGAAGCTGCGCCCGGCGTCGGCGACCAGCATCATGGCCTCGAGGCGGCGCATCGCGCGGTCGGTCCGCCAGTCCTTGGCGAGCTCGACGACCGCCCGTTCGAGGTTTCCGGAGTACTCCTCCAGCTTGGCCTCGAGCCGGGTGAACAGGGTCAGCCCGTCGGCGCCGCCGCCGGCGAAGCCGACGAGCACCTTGCCCTGGGCGGCGCGCCGGACCTTCCGGGCGCTCGCCTTCATGACGGTGGATTGCTGAAGCGTGACCTGACCGTCGGCGGCCATGCAGACCTTGTCGCCTTTGCGGACCAGGAGGACGGTGGTGGATCGAATGCTGGACATCGTAATGCTCACGGGGCAGGGATTGTAGCAGGGAGCGGGGAGCCGGAAGCCGGTCTGTCTCGGTGCACAGTGTGTCCTGCACTGTAGCAAGAACAGGACTGCCATTTTCGTCCACGTTCGTTCACGCGGTCCGGCCGGCCCGGTTTACCGGGGCCCGGCGGAGTGTACTCGTCACCATGTCCTTGTCCCCACGCCATCTCAGCCTCGACGGAGTCCGCGCCTTGTGGGAGATTCTGGTCTCCCGCGGGGAACGGGACCCGGAGCGCCGGGCGTTCATCTTTCTGGGCGACGGGGAGGAGGAGGCCGCCCGCATGACCTACGGGGAGCTCGACCGCAGGGCCCGGGCCCTGGCGGTGGCCCTCCGGAAGCGGGCGGGACCCGGGGATCGGGCGATCCTCCTGCTGCCGGCGGGGCTCGAATTCGTGGTCGCCTTCCTCGGCTGCTTTTACGCGGGCATCGTGGCGGTCCCCGCCTATCCGCCGCGCCCCCCGCGTCCGAGCCGCCGCCGAGATCGGGACGGTGGGCGGATCCGGGCGATCCTCGAAGACTGCCGCCCCCGCCTCGCCCTCGTGTCCTCCGCGACGGCCTCCCGCGTGTCCGGTTCTCTTCGCTCCGCCCTGTCCGAAGCGGCCCCCGGCCTCGATCCCGAGCCGCTGATCGTCGACCGGACCCCCCTGTCCTCCGCCCGGCGCTGGGCGCCGCCGACGGCGGGCCCCGACGACGTCGCCTTCCTGCAGTACACCTCCGGCTCCACCGCCTCGCCCCGCGGCGTCGAGGTCACTCACCGCAACCTCCTGGCCAACGAGCGGGCCATCGCGGAGGCCTTCGACCAGTCGGAGGAGTCGGTGGTGGTGGGGTGGCTCCCGATGTACCACGACATGGGCCTGATCGGGAACGTGCTCCAGCCGATCTGGAGCGGGGGCTCGTGCGTCCTCATGTCCCCGGCCTCCTTCCTGCAACGGCCCCGCCGCTGGCTGGAGGCGGTCGATCGGTATCGAGCGACGACCAGCGGCGGTCCCGACTTCGCGTACGGCCTGACCGTGCGCCGGGTGCCGCCGGAGGATCGAGGTGGGCTCGACCTGTCCTGCTGGCGGGTCGCGTACAACGGCGCCGAACCGGTCCGGCAGGCGACCCTGGAGCAGTTCGCCGAGGCGTTCGCCGGCTGCGGCTTCCGCCGCGAGGCGCTGCTGCCGTGCTACGGGTTGGCGGAGGCGACGCTGTTCGTGAGCGGCGGCGGCGTGACCGAGGCGCCGTCCGTCCGGTCCGTGGCGGCGCGGGCGCTCGAGGCGGGCCGGGCCGAGGAGCCGGAGGCTTCCGAGCCCGCCGGCGCGGAGCTCGCGGAGCGTCCCCGTCCGCTGGTGGGCTGTGGGAGGGCCGCCCGCGGCGTCGAGCTCCGCGTGGTGCATGCGGATCGCGGGGTACCCCGCCCTGCCGGCGCGGTGGGCGAGATCTGGGTGGCGGGCGAAAGCGTGGCTCGGGGGTACTTCCGGCGCCCGGAGGAGACCGCCGAGACGTTCGGCGCACGCCTGGAGGGTGATCCCCCCGGCGCCGGCCGGTGGTTGCGGACCGGCGACCTGGGTTTCCGGTCGGAGGACGGCGAGCTCTTCGTCACCGGCAGGTCGAAGGATCTGATCATCGTCCGCGGCCGGAACCTCTACCCCCAGGACCTGGAGCGCACGGCGGAGGAGAGCCACGAGGCGGTCCGGGGAGCCGCCGCCTTCCCGGTGGACGCGCGGGACGAGGAGCTCCCGGCGGTGCTCTTCGAGGTGGAGCCCCGTCGCCGGGGCGATGCGGGAGTGGCCGCCGCGGCGGTCCGCGACGCCGTCACGGAGGAGCACCAGGTGAGCCTGGCGGGCGTGGTCGCCCTCGGGGCCGGCGCGCTTCCCCGCACGTCGAGCGGCAAGGTGCGCCGTGGCGAGTGCCGGAGGAGGTTCCTGGCCGGCGAGCTGCGCCCGCTGGCGGAGCTCGCCGGCAGGTCCCCGGTTCCGGCGGCCGACGGAGTGGAAGGGGGGGCCGCCGCCGACCTGCTCGCCGCGGTCGCCGGGGATCGCGACGACATCCTCCGGACGGCGGAGGAGTACCTGGCGACGCTGGCTTCCCGCGTCGGCGTGCGCCCGGTCGGCGAGAGCGCGCAGCGGGGCCCTGACCGG
>JASFUJ010000249.1:0-5743 GCA_050050355.1 Acidobacteriota bacterium | reverse complement strand
CCCTGGCGTTCTTCTACGGCGGACTGGTCCGCTCGAAGAACGCCCTGAACACGATGATGATGAGCTTCGCCGCGATGGGCGTGGTGGCGGTGGTCTGGGCGGTCGCGGGGTACTCGCTGGCGTTCGGCGCCGGCACGCCGTGGGTCGGCGGGCTGGAGCACCTGGGGCTGGCCGGGGTCGGCACCGAGGCCCGGGGGACGATTCCCCACCTCCTGTTCGCCCTGTTCCAGGGGACCTTCGCGATCATTGCCGCCGCCCTGATCTCGGGCGCCGTCGTGGAGCGGATGCGGTTCGGTCCGTACGTGGCGTTCCTGGCGCTCTGGACCCTCCTGGTCTACGCACCGGTCTGCCACTGGGTCTGGGGGAACGGCTGGCTGGCGGACCTCGAGGCGCTCGACTTCGCCGGCGGCACCGTGGTCCACGTCAACGCCGGTGTGGCGGCCCTGGTCGCCGCGCTCGTCCTGGGCCGGCGCCGGGACCACGGCCGCCAGGCGCTGCTGCCGCACAACGTGCCGTTCGTCCTGCTCGGGGCCGGCCTCCTCTGGTTCGGATGGATCGGCTTCAACGGCGGCTCCGCCCTGGCCGCCGACGAGAGCGCCGTGCTGGCCGCGACCAACACGATCCTGGCGCCGGCCGCGACGCTGGTGGTCTGGATGCTGCTCGAGGCGCGGCACGGCGGCAAGCCGACGGCCGTGGGCGTCGCCACGGGTGCGGTGGTCGGGCTGGTGGCGGTGACCCCGGCCGCGGGCTTCATCGGCCCGATGGCGGCCCTGGCCCTCGGAGCGGTGGCCGCGGTGCCGAGCTACTTCGCCATCCTGCGGCGGTCCCGGAGCCGGCTGGACGACTCGCTGGACGTGGCCGCGGCCCACGGCGTCGGCGGCCTGGTGGGCGCGCTCCTGACCGGCGTTCTGGCGCGGGCGGTCTGGGGCGGCGCCGACGGGCTCCTGGCCGGCAACCCGGGGCAGCTCGCCAGCCAGGCGGTGGCGGTCGTCGCCTCCCTGGCGTACAGCGGCGTGGTCTCCTGGCTGATCCTGAAGGGGATCGCGCTGTTCGGACCGCTGCGGGTGGACGAGCGGGAGGAGGGCGTCGGCCTGGACGTGGCCCTGCACGGCGAGGAGGCGTACGGCACCGGCGAGGGGGCGATCCTCGTGCTGCCGAAGCCCGGGCGTCCGGAGCGCAAGCGGTCGGGCGAGCCGCTCACCGAGCCGGCGGCCGTCGGCGGGACGGAGGTGTGACCATGAAGATGGTGACCGCGATCATCCGTCCGGAGAAGCTCAACGACGTGCTGGCCGCACTGTTCGAGGCCGACGTGCGGGGGCTGACCATCACCCGGGCCCAGGGGCACGGGGGCGAAATGGAGCAGGTGGAGACCTACCGGGGGACCACCGTCAAGATGGAGCTGGTGGAGAAGGTGCGCGTGGAGATCGGCGTCTCGGAGCCGTACGTGCGACCGACCGTGGAGGCGATCCTGGGGGCCGCGCGGACCGGCGAGGTGGGGGACGGCAAGGTCTTCGTCCAGCCGGTGGAGAAGGTGATCCGCATCCGCACCGGCGAGGAGGACGTGGCCGCCGTCACCCCCGCCGAGCCCGAGCCGGCGCCGGAACCGGCCTGAGGCGGGGGACTCCCGGCGCTACTGTCCGAGAATCTGCCGCAGGCAGGCGAGGGTGGAGGGGAGGTCGTCCCTCCAGAGCCAGGAGGCGTCGATCCAGAAGCCGGGGACGACGGTCGACTCCAGCCGGCCGGAGGCGACGTCGGTCGCGTCGTAGCCGCCATCGGTCGTGCGCTCCACGTGGATCGTCTCGTCGAACGGGTCGATGAGCCAGATCTCCGGGACGCCGGCCTCCCGGTAGCGGGGGAGCTTCTCCCGGGTGTCGAGCTTCGGATCCCCCTCGGAGGCGATCTCGACCACCAGGTCGGCGGGGCCTTCGAGGCGTTGGGGACCCATTCGACGGCGGTGCTCGTCCCGCACGACCAGCAGATCCGGCTCCGGAGACCAGTGCTCGTCGAGGCGCATGGGGTAGCGGGACCCGCGGACGACACCGCCCCCCTTCTCGTCGAGGTACGCGCGAAAGAGCGTCGAGAGAAAGATGAAGAGATCTTCGTGCCGCTCGGACGCTGGGGACAAGACCAACCTCCCGTCCAGGTACTCCCATTCGCTGTCTTCGCCGGCCAGGGCGTAGAACTCCTCCTCCCGGACGCCCGGTTTGATCACCACGTACGGCGGCTCGAGCTGGTCGAGGCGTTCGATCAGTGCCATCGGGGAGAGCTTAGCAGAGGGGCACGGAGCCCATCGTCCGGCCGGCGAGGCCGATCGTCCGATCCCCCCGTCGTCAGACGGGGTTGGGGACGTCGATGAACTCGACCTCCAGGCCGAAGCGGGTCCGGAGCAGGTCGCCGACGGCCTGGATGCCGCACTTTTCGGTGTGGTAGTGGCCGCAGGACAGGAAGTGGGTGCCGGTCTCGCGGGCGGTGTTCATGACCCACTCGCTCACCTCGCCGGTGATGAAGGCGTCGAGGCCCAGCTCGATGGCGGCGGGGAACTCCTTCTGGGCGCCCCCGCTGATGACGCCGACGGTGGAGACCACCTCCGGGCCGTCGGAGAACGCCAGCGGCTCCCGGCCGTAGAAGTCCCGGGCGCGGCGGATCAGCTCGTCGGCGGGCACCGGCTCCGGGAAGCGGCCCCGGAAGCCGACCGGCAGGCCGTAGGCGTCGCCCAGGGGCTCCAGGTCGCCGAGGCCGAGGGCCCGGGCGGCCACGGAGTTGTTGCCCACCTCGGGGTGCCGGTCGAGGGGCAGGTGGTAGGCCAGCAGGTTGACCCCGTGGTAGAGCAGCTCGGCCACCCGGTGGTAGTGCATCCCGGTGAGGCGGGGGGACTGCCAGTCCCAGAAGATGCCGTGGTGGACGACGATGGCGTCGGCGTCCCGCTCCCGGGCCTTCTGGAACAGCTCGAGGCAGGCGGAGACGCCGGTCACCACGGTGCGGATCTGCTCGCGCCCCTGGACCTGCAGGCCGTTGGGACCGTAGTCCTTGCCCGCGTGCGCGTCCAGGTACTCGTCCAGGTAGCGCACGAGATGGTCGCGGTCGATCGAGGGCCGGTCGGTCATGGGCATGGGGGCGATTGTAGTGGATCGGTGCCGGGCGCCCGGCCCGGCGGTCAGTCGCGCCCGCGCCCGCCGCGGCCACCGCGTCCACGGTCGCCGCCCCGGCCCCGGTCGCCGCCCCGGCCACCGCGGCTCCGGTCGCCGCCGCGTCCGCCCCGGCCCCGGTCGCCACCGCGTCCGCGTCCGCCGCCGCGGCCCCGGTCGCCGCTCCGGCCGCGGTCTCCGCCGCGTCCGCCGCGGTCGTCCCCGCCGTCACCACCCATGCCCTCGTAGTCGGCCGGGTCGTAGTCGGGGCTCTCCACGATCACCGCCTTGCGCGACAGCCGCACCTTGCCCTGCTCGTCGATGTTGATGACCTTGACGGTGAGCTCGTCGCCCTCCTTGGCGATGTCGGTGGTCTCGCGCACGTGGTACGGGGCCAGCTCGCTGATGTGCACCAGCCCGTCGGTGCCCGGCATGATCTCCACGAAGCAGCCGTAGGGCTCCACCCGGCGGACCGGGCCGGTGTAGACCTTGCCGACCTCCGGGGTCTCGGTCAGCCGCTCGATGATCTCGATGGCGCGGCTCGCCGCCGGCTCGTCCGGCGAGGCGATGACCACCGTGCCGTCGTCCTGGATGTCCACCTGGCAGCCGGTCTCCTCGGTGATCGAGCGGATGGTCTTGCCGCCGGGGCCGATGACGTCGCGGATCTTGTCCTTCGGCACCTGCAGGGTGTAGAGCCGCGGCGCGAACTCGGAGAGCTCGGTCCGCGGGGCGTCGATCACGAGGGCCATCTTGTCCAGGATGTGCAGCCGGCCGCGGCGGGCCTGCTGCAGGGCCTCGCCCATGATCTCCTTGGTGACGCCGGCGATCTTGATGTCCATCTGGAGGGCGGTGATGCCCTCCTCGGTGCCGGCCACCTTGAAGTCCATGTCGCCGTAGTGGTCCTCCTGGCCGGCGATGTCCGAGAGCACGGCGAAGTCGTCGTCGCCCTGGATCAGGCCCATGGCCACGCCGGCCACCGGCGCCAGCATCGGCACGCCGGCGTCGAACAGGGCCAGCGAGCCGCCGCAGACGGTGGCCATCGACGACGAGCCGTTGGACTCCAGGATGTCGGACACCACCCGCACCGTGTACGGGAAGTCGTCCTCGTGGGGCAGGAGCGGCGTCAGCGCCCGGCGGGCCAGGACCCCGTGCCCGATCTCGCGGCGCGACGGGCCGCGCAGGAACTTCACCTCGCCCACGGAGAAGGGCGGGAAGTTGTAGTGGAGGAGGAACTTCTGCAGGGTCTCGCCCTCGTACTCCTCGACGATCTGGGCGTCCCGCGAGGTGCCCAGGGTGGAGGTCACCAGCGCCTGGGTCTCACCGCGGGTGAACAGGGCCGAGCCGTGGGTGCGCGGCAGCGTGCCCACCTCGATCGTGATGGTGCGGATCTCGTCCAGCTCCCGGCCGTCGAAGCGGCGCCGGTTGGTCAGGACGGACTTGCGGAGGATCGCCTCCTCGAGGGCGCCGAACGCCTTCTTGGCCTGGCCGCGCCGCTCGGCGGACTCGTCGTCGTCGCCGCCGAACTTCTCCTCCAGGTAGGGGTCGCGCACCGCCTTGACCGCGTCGCGGCGCTCCATCTTGCCGGCCGTGTGGAGCGCGCGGGTGAGCTCCTCCTCCAGGTCCGCCACGAGCTGATCGTAGAGCTCCTGCGGGTACGGCTCCGGCGTCTCCCACTCGGGCTTGCGTACGCCCTTGTCCCGCGCCAGGTCGCGCTGCACCCGGACGATCTCCTTGATCTCGTCGTGGGCGGCGAAGATGCAGTCGAGGATCTCCTCCTCGGGGAGCTGGTTGGCGCCGGCCTCGACCATGGTGATGGCGTTCTCGGTGCCCACCACCACCAGGTCGAGCTCGGAGACGTCCCGCTGGCTGTTGGTCGGGTTGAAGATCACCTCGCCCTCGATCATGCCCACCCGCACCGCGCCGACCTCTTCGTAGAACGGGATGTCGGACAGGGCGAGCGCCATCGAGGCGCCGTTGATGGCCAGGATGTCCGGGTCGTGCTCGCCGTCGGCCGACAGGACGAGCCCGATGATCTGGGTCTCGTGGCGGTAGCCCTCGGGGAAGAGGGGGCGCACCGGCCGGTCGATCAGGCGGCAGGTGATGATCTCCTTCTCGGAGGGACGGCCCTCGCGCTTGAAGAAGCCGCCCGGGATGCGTCCGCCGGCGTAGGTGCCCTCCCGGTAGTCGACGGTCAGGGGGAGGAAGTGGGGGTTGGTGCGGGAGGGGTCGTAGGTGGCGGTGGTCAGGACGACCGTGTCGCCCATGCGCACGGTGCAGGAGCCGCCGGCCTGCTTGGCCATCTTGCCCGTTTCCAGGACGATGGTCCCTTCGCCGATGGTGATCTCTCGTCTGAGGCTCATGATCGTTCTCTACTCTCTCGTCTCTTTCGTCTCTGCTTGCTCGTCTCTGTCGGCTTCGCATCTGCAGCCGGCTCCGCGTGATCATGCTCGGCTGCAGGGGGCGCCGCCCACCCGGATCTCGGAGCGACCGCGGGGTCGCGCGATGGGGAGGGGCGGCGGTCGGTGAACGGGAGCCGGGCGGGGGAGGCCCCGGGGCCGGGTGAGCCCGGCCCGGAGCCGGCTCGGCTCCTGTCGAGCCCGATGGGTTCGGGTGGGGCT